>JAURWH010000096.1 GCA_030655055.1 bacterium | reverse complement strand
CTACAGCCCCACTTATATGCTTTCGTGTTGTGCCGGACTCCCCTGCGTCTTGTCCCTGAATGGCAACCCTGCCAAACTGCTAAGGGAAGCTACAGCCCCACGACTTATGGCATCCTGAGCTGGGCTATAGATAAGACCAACCGAAGGATGCTTCCGTTTTTTATATTGAACCTTGCCTTTGGCAATCGTAAATGACAGGCAATGTCATCTGTCAGCTTGTCAGACAAAGTTAAGTAATTATAACAGATTTTTTGTTTTTTGCAAGGCAAAAAGAAAACGGCCCCGGCAAAACCGGGGCCGTTTTAAGCAAGTTGTCAGGAATTAGAAGGCGTAGGTCATGCCAATGGAGGTGATGGGCTCGGTATGAGTTAAAGTACCATCGTACATAGTACCATCATTGTCAATACCGCTCATGAAATAGCCCAATGAATACGGGGCGTTGTTGTTCATCTTCACATCCACTGCCAGCTTGCCGAACTTGAAGCCCAGGCCGAAGGCGTAAAAATACGGAGCATCAGTATAGGAATATTCCTCGGTGGAAGCTGTTCTTTCATACTTTCCGGAATAATTCTGCAACAGCTTGGCTGCTCCGGCGCGCAGGGTTAGCCACTTCAACAGGTCAATTTCCAATCCGGCGCAGAAGCCGGGGAAGGTGAAGGTGCTGTTCTCTTCGGTGTTGACGCCCACTCCGAACACACCCATGGTGTCTTCGATGGTCTCGGTGTACTGGCTGACCAGCAGACCGCCCACGATGGTGACGTTCTCGGCCGGCTTGTAGTTGCCGCCAAAGGCGCCGCTAAAGCCGAAGCTGCTGGTCTTACCGCCCTCAGCGTGGATGGCGGTATCAACATAAGATGTCTTGTAGGCCACCGAGTTCATGCTCAAACCTATAACCGGTATCAGAGCAAAATTATCGGCCATGCCGTAGCTGGCGCGCAGGCCGAGGTCCAGCCCCATTCCGCCGTCAGATTCGATGGTGGCGCCGTCCTGGGGTGGGGTGGGCCAGGTGTAATCGTACTTGCTTGAGAAGCTCTGCATCTTAACTGAGAAAGCCAGGTCGGCACTGGTGTTCTCGTTGACGTCAATGGCCACGTTGCCGTTGATGTCCCAGATGCTGGCGGATCCTTCGCCCTTTTCGGTAGGAGTGGCTGTGACTGTGTCGCTGAAGTCGTAAGAAGTGGAGGAACCGGCCCAGCCCAAGTGCAGGCCCAGTTTCAGGTTGTCCATCTTGCGGGCATAGAAGACATGGAAACGATTGTCCGGGGCGGGAATAACCAGATTATAACCCATCGGGGACAAGGCCACCAGTGCGTTGGAGGTGTTGATGTCATTGATGGCGCCGTTGAAGAAGTCCGCGCCCAGTATCTCGTGGTTGATGTCCAGCCCCACCACTCCGTAGGTCTGCTCGGCGTTGGAGAACAGCACTGCGGCCGAACCGTATGTCCAGCCGTAATCGCTGGTGACCGGGAAGCTGTTGCCCATTTCGGCGGCGATCAACCGGGGATAGGATAACGCTGCTGCGGGCAGGAAATAGATATCGGTGTAGTCGTCAACGAAGATCGAGGCCGGGCCGAAAGTGGCCACCCGGGTCTCGGTGGCGGCTGCCATGCCGAACATGATTGCCATTAAAGCCAGAACAATTAATGTTCTCTTCATTTGGTTGAAACCTCCTAAGTTTTGTTGATGGGTTATCTAGTTAATTACGATAAAGATACCACAACATATTGTGGTTTGTCAACAATAAATTGACATTTTATAGCAATTTTTTACGGTGTTTAATGGGATGCCCAAACTGCCTGGCAAAGCATAAAAAGGGCGCCATGATCAGGCGCCCTTTTTATCAAGACACTCCCAAATATTCTATTAGAACCTGATCCCCAGCGTCAGGCCTATCGTCTGAAAACCTAAATCCATGGTGCTGGTCAAGGGGTTGTTGTTTGTTGTAGTGACCGTGGTAACAGCACCGCCGGTCGTATACGAGTCCGTGATGACACTCTCATCCTTTCCCTCGCTGGACATGTTTACCCCCAACTGGTACTCGGCCCCCAGGCTGATAGCTTCGGTGATGAACCATTCCGCGCCCAGAAAGACTCCCCCTCCAAAACTGGTGGAGCTGATCTCGGTCTTCGTTGTGTACCTTTCCGTATAGTCTATCACCGTGCCGTTGTTGGTATAAGTATTAGTAAAGCCCCATTCGCTGGTGTAGGAGCTCATGCCGAACCCGCCGCCAATGCCGGCATTGATATTTACCGCACCCTTGGTCACCAGGGTTTTTTCTATGGCCAACTCCAGACCAAAACTGGTGGTGTTCTCTTTGGCATCATCATAAGTAGTATGCTCCCGGTTAATGGCTGGACCGCTGGAATCTGGTTCCTGCACTGTGGTCCGGCTGGTGATGCCGAAAGTAACGACCGGGCGCAGGGCCAGGCCCGGCGACAGGTAGTACTTCATGCCAAAGCCGCCGTTATACAGGCCGGCGTTGACGAAGGCCGCGTTGAACAGCAGCGCCTTGTCGCCTTGTTCGGTTCCCTTGGCTGCGTCAACGGCATAGGATGAGGCAGCAATGGCCAGGACCGCCAGGACAAGCAGGGTTTTCTTCATGTTGGGTGGTACCTCCGTTAAGATTAATGTGGGTTAACTAAAATGGATCATATTAAAGGATGACATCGAGTCTAACCATTGTTGTCACCCTGAGACTTACAATTAGCACACCTGCCGAGCCTGCCGAAGACCAAACCTCGCACCTGGCCAACTATGTAACCCTGAGATTTGCCCTGCACTGCCCGGCTGGACCTGCTGAATGTAATATCGAAGGAACGGCTCCTTGATTTGCAAACCAAAGGGTCAACTATGGATTCACCGCAAGACAAGTGGGATGAGGGTCACAGAATGACATTCGTGTGAAAATACAAAACTATTTGTCAGTCAGCGCCGACACCCCGGGCAGCTACCGGATCACGGTTATCTTGGTGCCGGTGCTCAATGCCCCCCAGGCCAGGCGTATAAAATATACCCCATTGGCCACGCCATGGCCCTGGCTGTCCCTAAGGTCCCAGATGATCGTGTGATTCCCGGCGCTTTTCAGACCGTTGACCAGCGTTGCCACCCGCGCCCCGGCCACGTTGTAAAGTTCAATGGCTACTGGACCTGCTTTGGGTAACTGGTAATTGATCTCTGCCTTGATCCTGGTTGGATTAGGCCTGGCCGGTGACAGCCTGATATTTTGAGGCAAGATGGCCGCATCCTTTTGCCCTTCCACCCCCGTGCTCTGAACGATGAACTTCCAGGGCGTTGAAAACGCCGACCAGTTGCTGATGTTGTCATAGGACCGCACCCGCCACCAGTAACTCCCGTCGATCAGCGGGGCCTGCACCCTGTAGCCCGTGGTGTCCACGTTTACCGAGTCTTCCAGCGTGGTGAACAGGCTGTCGCCGCTGACCTCGAAATGGTAAAGCCATACATCGGCCACCGTCCCCCAGTGGAAATGCGGCTGGCTGTCGGCCACCACCGCCCCGCTGTCCGGTGAGATCAGCACCGGAACGGCCGGGGCAGACGCGCTGATGTTGAACTTCCTGACCGCTGCCCAGCTGGAGCTGTCGATGCTCCGGATGGCTCGCACCCGCCAGAAATAATTGTTGTAGACCAAGCCGGCGGCTGTGGTCTGGGTGTCCGGCGCGTTGACGGTGCGGTTGACCTCGTAGGCCGCAAACGTGCTGTCTATTGAGACCTGCACCCGGTAAGAGGCTGCACCATAGACTCCGTGCCAGCTCATCCCCACCGTATGGCTGCCCAGAGTGGCGTTGGGGACGGGCGCGATCAGCCGCGGTATGATGCTGGTCTTGAACCAGCGCTGTTCCGAGTAAACAGACCAATTGCCGGCCGAGTCGGCCGCCTTCACCTTCCAGTAATACAGCGACTCGGGGAGAATGTAACTTATCCGGTATCCGGTGGTGTCGATCGTGGCAGAGTCGGTGCAGACCAGACCGAGGCTGTCACTGGTCACCAATATGCGATATCGTCGGGCTCCGGCCGACACGTTCCAGTGGAAACGGGTTATGCTATCGGTGAGGGTCGCCCCGTTGACCGGGCTCACCAGGGTCGGCGGCGCCGGCGGGATGGTATCGATCCGGAATTTGGCCGTATAGGACCAGGCTGTGGTGTCGGCGGCCCGGTAGGCCCGCACCCGCCAGAAATAATTGCTGAATATCAGGCCGTGGGCCGTCACGGCGGTGTCCGGAGCGGCAACCACTTGGTCAAACTCAATGCCGCCAAAGGTGCTGTCCGGGGAGGCCTGAACATTGTAAGATACCGCAGAATCCGAGGCATGCCAGAGAAAACTGACGTCGTGGCTGTTGACCAGCTGATTGTTGATGGGCGAAATCGGGGTTGGTACCCCCGGGACGGAAGAGGACTCGTTGTATAGTTCTGTGATCTCGGAATCGGACAGGGCCCGGGAGAAGACACGTATATCGTCCAAGCACCCCTTAAGGTTCAGGTCATATGTCGAACTGCCGCTCTGCCGGCTGCCGATAGAAAGCTCATGCGTATTGGTACTCATGCTTGACGGCATCGAACTGCTGTTTGCTATCACCATTCCATTTTCGTAGATCTTGGCGGTATTGCTGGCGCCGTTATACACCACCGCAACGTGTATCCATTGCCCAACCTTTCCGGCTGTCAACCAGCCAAAGGCTTTTGCGAAATATGCCGTGCCCCCAGACCGGCAAAGGAAGCGCAAGGCGGTGCCTGCATCGGCAATATCAAATGAATATGATTCGCCCCCTGCACCCGTCCCCTTAGCCACTATGGGACAACCCTGGTCTGTGACCGGGTACTCTCCGGGTTTGATCCAGGCCGATATTGTCACTACGGTGGTCAAGTCCAGGCTGCTTGCATCTGGGACCAATATGTAATCATTAATCCCGTCAAAATTGTAGGCAAAACTCGAATTCCCAAACCTGTCCGCGGCCAAGGCGGCACCATAGACCGTGCCGTTGTTACCCTGCCCGCTGGCATCATCGGCGTTCCCGCTGAACGGGTACCAGGCCACCAGTCCGGTCGTATCGATTTTTGCCATACCGCCCCAGGCCAGCGACGACGCCAGGATTATGAGAGAGATGCTGAATAAAACCTTTTTCATACCGCACCTTTGATAAGTTAATTTATCAGCAGTTATTTGTCCGTCAATGCCGCCACGCCGGGAAGGACCTTGCCCTCCAGGAACTCCAGGCTGGCCCCGCCCCCGGTGGAGATGTGGGATATCTTGTCCGCCACCCCGGAAAGGTGCACGGCCGAGGCCGAATCCCCCCCGCCCACGATGGACTTGGCCCCGGTGGCCGCCACCGCTTTGGCGATCTCGAATGTCCCCTTGGCGTATTCCGGCGTTTCGAAGATCCCCATCGGCCCGTTCCAGACCACGGTCTTGGCCCCGGCAATGACCTGGGAATACTCAGCGATGGTCTTGGGGCCTATGTCCACCCCGGCCATGCCGGACGGAATATCCGTCACCGTTTTGGGATTGACGAAGCTGAAGGTCGGCTTGCCCTTCTTATCCGGCTGGCCCTCCTTCTTTTCGGCCGCTACGTGGTCAGAAGGCAGCAGGAACCTTATTTCCCGGGATCTTTTCAGGATCTCCCTGGCCAGGTCCACTTTGTCCTTCTCCACCAGGGAAGAGCCGACCTCCTTGCCCTGGGCCAAAAGAAAGGTGTAGGCCATGGCCCCGCCGATCAGGATGGATTCGGCCTTGGGGATCAGGTTCTCTATCACCGCGATCTTGTCCGAGACCTTGGCCCCGCCCAGAATGGCCACGAAGGGATGATCGGGCTTATCCAGGGCGGCCGAAAGATAGTCAATCTCCTTTTCCATCAGGAACCCGGCGGCATTCTGCTTGAAAGACTTGGTGACCCCCTCGGTGGAGGCGTGGGCCCGGTGGGCCGTCCCAAAGGCATCGTTGACATAAAGGTCGCCCAGTTCCGCCAGCTGTTTGGCAAAGGCCTGATCGTTCTTCTCCTCCTCGGCATGGAAGCGCAGGTTCTCCAGCAAAAGGACCTCGCCCTCCTTCAGTTCCTGGGAAAGCTTCAGTGTCTCTGGGCCGATGCAGTCGGCGGCGAACTTGACCGGCTTCTTCAGCAGTTCCGCCAGCTTGTCTGCCACCGGCTTCAGCGTGAACTGTATGTTCACTTGCCCGTCGGGCCGTCCCAGGTGGGACATCAGGATGACCTTTGCCCCATGTTCCATCAGGTAGTTGATGGTGGGAAGGGCTCCCACGATCCGGGAGTCGTCCTTGATGGCAAAGGTCTTCTTGTCCTGGGGCACGTTGAAATCCACCCGGACCAGGACCTTTTTGCCCTTTAATTCAAGATCGCGGATATTAAGTTTTTTCATTTTTATCTCCTTAATATTTATTTGCCGTTGCCGACCCGGTGGTTTCGATACATTCCTCACAAGTTCGGAACACTCAACCACCGGATTAAGTCATAGGTGTCTGAGTGGCCGCCGTAGGCGGATTTACATATGACTTCATCCATTAAGGTGTCTGAGTGACCGCCTCGGGCGGTTTTATCGAAGACACCTTCTGTGCTTCTGCGTCAGGGATCAAAGGAACGGGTTCTCCTCCCGCTCGGCTCCTATTGTAACAAAATAGGTAATACCTGTTCTGAAAAAACACTAATAAACAATGATTTCTTAATGTGTTTTAGGTTCCCATAATTTTTTCCCCTTTGCAACACGAAATCCTATGTCTCTGAAGCCAAAACCTGTCTCGCTACTGCTCCGTTTTCCCGTGCGGCAGTAACTGTAATCGAGACCCCACGATCCACCACGATAAACACGAAAACCTGGGATGCCTGGACCTTGGGGGTTGCTATCCGGTGGTGAACTACTGTAGTAGTTATCATCATAGTTGTCATGGCACCATTCCCATACATTGCCAATCATGTTGAAACAACCGTATGGTGAAACACCAGATGGAAAACTGCTTACCGGAGATGTATAGGGATAATTGTCTCCGTTACCATTGCTATTGCATTTGGATTGATCCCATTTGTTTCCCCAGGTATATTTTCTACCATCAGATCCCCTGGCCGCTTTCTCCCACTCGGCTTCGGTCGGAAGTCGAAGGCCGGCCCAATCACAATATGCTTTGGCGGCCACCCAACTAACGTTTACAACTGGGTAGTCAGGTTGGTTGTTAAAGCTGGGCTGTTCAGGCATTGTTCTGCCAGTAACATTGCAATATTTTTTAAACTGCCCTACTGTAACCTCATATTTTCCGATGTAGTATTTATCCAAATATACAGTATGCACGGGTTTTTCGTCATCTTGGCCATCTTTGCTTCCCATGGGAAAAATACCGGCAGGGATTTCTATAAGAACCGAGCCGTCTATTGGGTTTATACTCTCACCTATTCCATTTCCATCAATTGTAGCCTTAGCTGCAATTGTTGAGACAGATGCTTGAGCCATATTATTAATTAATGTGGCAATAATGTTGGTGGTTAGGTCTTTACCTAAGACTACGGATGTATCGTATTGTTGATACCCGTATTTAATCAAACTAATTTGCAATTCGCCAGTTTCAATTTTATCAAGCTTAGCTGGGGTTTTCCCCACTTCAACCCCTTCTATCAATATCTTGGCGCCACTCGGTTTGGAGGATATAGAAATATTACTGTATTCAATATTTCTTTTTAACGAAGTTACTTGGAGTTTGGGCTTCCATTTGCATAGTTCCTCGGCTGCTTCTTTCATTGCCCCTAACAGAACTGAAACATCCCCGGTGTATTGCTGGGAAAAGGCCCTGTCTATCTCCCCGGTTTTAATATCTATCATCCTTAGTTCTACTGCAAAAACATTTCCCATCTTACCTATTGTTCCCCCGACAATCTTCTCTACGCCCAACATCTGCCCAGCTTCCACTAAGCAAGTGCTTTGGTCACAGGCGCCGCTCTGTTGGAATCCTTGTTCTTTCAATATCTCGTCACGTTTGGAACGCTCCACAATTTTAAATCTTCCCAACTTCACAAACTCATTGAGAAGTTTGTCTGTCAGCATTATTACTTCTTTGCCGGTTAACCCCTCGGTGACATTCAGATCCATCACGGAAACTGACAACTGTTGGGATGAGGACATTACTGGTGATAGCAGGACTAAAGAAAAAATAATGGAGAATAACAATTTCATTACTGAACCTCAAATGTATGATTAATTTGATCATTTTAGATCAAACACATAACACCCCAAACATATATTACTCAGTCCACCATATGTGTATTGGCAATGAGGGTAATATTATGGATTGCAATCATCTATCACAGGAAAGAATACGTTTTATAAAAAATATGTTACTTTGCCGGACGAAAACCGACATTCAGGTAGTTTCTGCCTTCGTGCGCACCAAAACTACGGTAGGCAGTACGACAGTAATAATTCTGTAGTTTCCATGCACCGCCGCGCATTACCGAACCAATGCCAGTTTGCGGCCCCGTAGGGCCGCTGCAAGGGGAACTGCTATAATATTTGTTGTTGTACCAATCATTACACCACTCCCATACATTACCTGCCATATCATGACAACCATAGGGGGAAATTCCCAAAGGGAAACTACCCACTGGCGAGGTATAAGGATAATTGTCCCCGTTTTCACTACTATTACACATGGTGCTGTTCCATTCATTTCCCCAGGGATATTCTCTGCCCTCCGTTCCTCTTGCTGCTTTCTCCCATTCAGCTTCAGTCGGCAACCTAAGCCCGGCCCAATCACAGTAAGCTTTAGCGTCACACCAACTAACATTTACTACCGGGTGGTCCTCCCGGTTGTTCCAGTTTGGTTGCTCAATCATTGTTCTACCAGTAACATTGCAAAACTTCTTAAACTGTCCTACTGTCACTTCGTATTTGCCGATGTAGTATTTATCTAAATAAACCTTATGCACAGGCTTCTCTTCAGGGCTTCTATTGTTACTTCCCATAGAAAAGTCGCCTTCTGCAACTTCCACCAGGATACTGCCATCCTTTTCGTTCCTAATTTCTCCCTTGCCGAGAGGGGAAAGGAGTACATTCTGAGGTTCAGCCTTTAGGTCAGGCGTTTGCGTTATGGGTGTCTTGGATAATAGGGCATTAATGCTGGACGGAGATTCCTTGCCGATGGTTACAATAGTATCGTACTGTTGATACCCATACTTTATCAAACGTATTTGCCAAGCCCCTGCTTCTATTTTATCAAGCTGGGCTGGGGTTTTTCCCACTTCGACTCCGTCTAGTATTATCTTGGCGTCACTTGGCATGGAAACAACTTTAACGCTGCCATATTCTATTTTTGACTCAATAGCTGTAACAATTGCCCCCGGCTTCCATTTTGAGAATTCCTGGGCCGCATCCTTCATAGCGCTAAGCAATGCCGATATATCACCGGCAAATTGCTGAGAAAAGGCTATGTCTATTTCGCCTGTTTTTATATCCATCATCCTCAATTCGACTGCATAAACTTTGCCTAACTTTCCAATTGTTCCGCCAAACATTTTTTGAACTCCCAACATCTGCCCGGCTTCTACTAGGCAGACACCCTGGTCGCAAACTCCGGACTGTTGAAATCCCTGTTCTTTCAATAGCTCGTCTCGTTTGGTGCGTTCAATCACTTTAAAGGTTCCCGCCATTACTAACTCATTGATCAGTTTGTCTGTCAACATTATTGCTTCTTTGTTGGGCAACCCCTCGGTTATATTCAAGTCCATTACCGATACTGTCATCTTTTGAGCACTAACGGCAACACCTATAACCAATACCAACAAGAAAACCATTTTATTCATTTTGTAAAAATCTTCCCTGTAAAATGATTAGATGCCTAAACCTACAGAAACGGGTTCTCCTCCCGCTCGGCTCCAATAGTGGTCCGGGGCCCGTGGCCCGGCCGGACCGAGGTGGCATCCGGCAGCACCAGCAGTTTTTCCTTGATGGACCTGATTATCTGATTCTCGCTGCCACCCGGCAGGTCGGTGCGCCCCACCGAGCCAGCGAACAGGGTATCTCCGGAGAAAAGCGTCCCGCCCACCAAAAGTCCGATGCCGCCGGGGGTATGGCCCGGCGTGTGCAGCACCTTCATTTCCAGCCGGCCCAGCATTATCACATCGCCGTCGCTTAACAGCCGGTCCGGCGGCGGTGAGACCAGGTCCATTCCGAACATCTCCGAACCGTTCTGCCGGGCCGAGGTCAGCATGCCGGCATCATCGGCATGGATGCACAGCTTGGCCCCGGTCTCCTTAAGCAAAGCCCGGTTGCCGGCGATATGGTCTATGTGCCCGTGGGTGTTGACGATGTACTTTACCGAGAGGGCGTGCTGCTGGATGATGTCCAGAATGGTCTGGACCTCCCTGGGGCTGAAGGCTCCGGGGTCTATCACCGCCGCCTCCTTGGTCTCGGGACAGGCCGCAATGTAGCAGTTGGTCTCCACCAGCCCCTTGGCCACCACGGTTTGATAGATATTGGGCTTCATAGCTTGATCCCTGCGGCCAGCAGCGCCTTGCAGACGCAGGCGATGGTCATGTCGTCCCGGATGGCGCCGCTGAACAGGGCTTTCTTATATTCGTTAAGTTCCCACATTTTACTTTTCATGTCGGCTTCGGAATGATCGCGCCGGGGCGGGGCAAACGACAGGTCTTGGGCCAAAAAAAGATGGAAACGGTTGACCACCGGATCATTCGATTCGATGAGACCAAGACGTTTCCATTTTTTGGCGCTGATGCCCGCCTCCTCCAGCAGTTCGCGTTTGGCGGCCTTGAGCGGGCTTTCATTGTCGTTAAACCCGCCGCAGGGGACCTCCCAGACCCGCTTGCCCCAGGAATGACGGTACTGTTGGACCAGGCAGACGGCGTTGTTTTGAAGGGCCACTATGCTGACCGCATCGCCCACCTCCACCACCCCGTAAAGTCCGGCGGACCCGTCAGGCCTAAGGACCTGGTCCTCATGGACGGCGATCCAGGGATTCCGATAGACCAGCCTGCTTTTGGTTGTCACCCACATAACCATCAAATCCTAATCCCTAATCTCTAATTCCTAAATAATTTACAATCACTAAAAACCCAAAGGTCAAAACAGTTTTTAGCATTAGAACTTTGAATTTGTTTAGGATTTAGGAAATGGGATTTAGTGTTTCAGTCTTTAGTTGCTTCCTTCTTCCCCTCGGCCTTCAGGTCCAGGTTGAAATCCTTCCAGCCGGCCAGCTGGCTGCCTTTCAT
>JAURWH010000095.1 GCA_030655055.1 bacterium | reverse complement strand
TCACTTAAAGCATCGGATAACAAAAAAATATTTTCAGGTGCAGTTGGTTTTGAGTATCATGAAATATCAGGTAGTTGGGAGCCCCTGGTATATTTTTATTTAAAAACAAATAAAGGGTTCACAATTTTAGGGTCTTCTGTTGAAGAGTATTCTTTTAGCCCTGATAAGAGCTATTTATTTACAGATACAAAAGTAGTTGATAGTTTAGGCAATGTGATTGTAAAGTTTAATGGTTATTATTGCAGCCCAACTTGGGTTGACAATATACTTTACGTAAGAGGTTATGTTGAAGATGATGGGGTATATAAAGTCAACCCAAAAAACAAAACAATCAATAAATTTACTGAGTTTCCGGAACAATTTTCCCATTTTTTAACAATCCCACCTGAGGGTGATTATTACACTAAATGGCCCGCTGTCTCAGTTGATAATGTAAATAAAGTTTTGACGCTACTATATGAAAGAGAGGATCGGAACAACAATCAGTTTAGGGTCAAAGTAAGAACTAATTACAACGGCAAAATAATTTCAGTTGACACCACTCGAATATACAGCAACGAATACAACTAAAGGGGATCATGGAAAATTTACTGATCGGCTTAACCTCCTTCACCCTCGGCCAGGCGGCCATGCTGCTCATCGGCGGCGTCCTGCTCTACCTGGCCATCGCCAAAGAGTACGAACCGATGCTGCTCCTGCCCATCGGCTTCGGCTGCATCATGGCCAACATCCCCTTCTCGGCGGCGGTGGGCGACGAGGGCCCGCTGACCCTGCTCTACCAGTACGGCATCCTCACCGAGCTCTTTCCCCTGCTGATCTTCATCGCCATCGGGGCCATGATAGACTTCGGGATACTGCTGAAGAACCCCAAGATGTTCCTGTTCGGCGGGGCGGCCCAGTTCGGCATCTTCTTCACCATCAGCATCGCCACTTTGCTGGGCTTTGACCTGAAGGAGGCCGCCTCCATCGGCATCATCGGCGCCGCCGACGGCCCCACCTCCATCTACGTGGCCACCAAGTTCGCCCCCAGGCTGCTGGCCCCCATCTCGGTGGCGGCTTACACCTACATGTCGCTGGTGCCCATCATCCAGCCCCCGGTCATTCGGGCGCTGACCACTCTGGAGGAGCGCAAGATAAGGATGCCCTACCACGAGGCCGGGATCTCCAAGACCGTCAAGATCCTTTTCCCCATACTGATCACCATCATCGCCGGCATCGTGGCCCCGGTCAGCGTGGCCCTGGTCGGCTTTCTGATGTTCGGAAACCTGCTGCGGGAATGCGGCGTCACCGAGCGGCTGGGCAAGGCGGCCCAGAACGAGCTGGCCAACCTGGTAACCATCCTGTTGGGCATCACCATCGGCTCCACCATGGTGGCCGATACCTTTTTGCGCTGGGACACTTTGATGATCATCGGGCTGGGCCTGATAGCCTTCATCGGCGACACCGCCGGCGGGGTGCTGTTCGCCAAGTTCCTTAACCTTTTCACCAAGGAAAAGATCAACCCCATGGTGGGCGCGGCCGGGATCTCGGCCTTCCCCATGTCGGCCCGGGTGATCCACCAGGAGGCCCAAAAGGCCGACCCGGCCAACTTTTTGCTGAACCACGCGGTCAGCGCCAACGTGGCCGGACAGATCGGGTCCATCATCGCCGGCGGACTGATCCTGGCGCTGGTAAAGTGACCCCTCCCTTCGCCCTCCCCGCCACGGGGAGGGTTGGTGTAGGCTTAATGGTCATTACGAGGCATGTCCCGAGCGACCCTACACGCTTTGCTTGCGAAGGGACGACCCCATGCTTTAAAAACGAAGCAATCGCTTTATGCTGGATCGCTTCGTTAGCAATATAATACGACCCCTCGCGATGACAAGCCAGCAATCATAATGACACTACGGTAACAAAAGGAGCATTGCAAATAAGATGGACTGGACCAACTTCAACGAAAGCCTTAAATTAATGGCCATGGGCATGGCCGGCATCTTCGCCTTCATCCTGATCTTTTACGGCCTGGTGATGGTGCTGATCAAGGTATTCCCCGAAAAACCACAAACCGACAATAACTGAGCTTAAAACTCGCCTCCCGCTCCCCTCGCCTGATTTATCAGGAGAGGGGCCGGGGGTGAGGTCCGCACTATGCACAAATATCTCTCCATCGCCAGCCTCCTGGCTATCTCGCTTCTGGCTCTGAACCTCGGCACCGTCAGCGGCCCGTACCAGTCGCCCTATTTCTCGGTGGACAAGGCCGAATACCTCCGCTACGAAATGGTTTCTCTGAACTTCAAGCCGGACTCTTCCCGTAACATCAACCCCGATTCCGCCGCCGTCAGCGTAAAGTTCTTCTTCGCCGACACCGCGCTGATCAGCGCCGGTGACTGCCGGGAGATTTTCCTGCGCTATGACAAGGAACAAATGTCCTGGCGCGGCACATGGCCCCTGCCCTGGAACCCGCCCCTGGGTGGCTACAAGGCCGTGCTGTCTGTGACCTCCAAACAAACCAAGGTAGACTCTACTACTTTACTACCGTCCTACGCTAATACTGTAAAAAGCCCCGACTCTACTACTTTACTACAGTCCTACGTTAATACCGTAATAAGCTCCGACTCTACTACTTTCCTGGTAAAGTCCCGCACCCCCAAGCCCATCCCGGCCGGTTTCTGCGTGATGACCATCGAGAGCTCCTGCGACGTCTCCCGCACCGCCCTGCGCTCGCCCTACAACGCCAGCCGCAAATGGCAGAACTTTGGGGACTGGGCCAAGTTCCTGGGGGCCGACGCCGTCTGGTTCTCCCTGGGCTGGACCATCGAGGGCTATCCCGGCACCAACGACAAGAACCCCTGGGTCAAGGACAATTTCAAGGCCCTGCCCCGGCTGGCCAAGGAGGCCCACGATCAGGGGCTGCAGTTCGGCGGCTATGTCGGCAGCTATCTCTTGTGGGGCCCGCCGCTGAAAAAGCTGAAATACGAATACTCCATCGAAGCCGGCAAGGGCGGGGTCTTCCGCAACCATCACGTCAGCCTGGACGACGCCAAGCGCCGGGACGACATCGTCAAGGTGCTGAAGGTGCTGGAGCAGGAGCCCAACGTGGACTTCATCGGGCTGGATTACATTCGGCCCGGGGCCGGCGGCTACGAGACGGTCAACCAGTTCGTGGAGCAGATGAACATCGAGACGCCCCGGGACTGGAGGAAATGGCCGCCCAACCAGAGGATAATGTGGGTGGCCAAACAGGTCCGGGTCAACGAGGTCAACACCGTCCACGCCCGCTGGCAGTGGTGGCAGGCCCATAGGACGGCCCTGGCCGTGGTCAAATTGATGGAGGAATCCGGGGTCACCAAACCAGTCTGGGGCTTTACCCTGGGCTGGGACAAGGGCCACGAGCACGGCCAGGACCCGGCCATGATGAACGACGCCGGCCTGGACGTGGACGCGGTAATGATGTACGAGTCCACCGCCCGGCACTGCTACCAGATGACCAGCGACTGGTCCAATTACCTGAAAGGCGACGAGGCCCAGCTTTTGGTGGGCCAGGAGGTGGACTTCCCCCTGTTGCAGAACAGCGTCAACCCGCCGGCCCCGGAGGAGATGTACTGGCGCTGGACCGACGCCATCAAGGGCTACACCGACGGCGGCCGGATCAAGGGTATGTTCTGGCACGACATGTTCCGGGGAATGCGGGGCCGCAAGGGTCCCTACAGCAGCCAGGAATGGCTGATAGCCGGGGCCGCCGGGTTCTCCAAGCTGAGACAGGAGCTGGGCCTGCATCCTTTGACCGCCCGGCTGATGACCACCGACAATTCCCTTTCCCTGAGTATAAAACTGCTGAGCCCGGTCAATGACCTTAAGATCGAAGCCCTGACCCCCGGCAGCCCCTTAAGACAGAAGGAATTTGACCTGGCCTCCTCCCTGCCCGACACCGTGATCAGGCTGGGGAACATTCCCAAAACCGGGATGGCGGCCTACCGCATCACCTGGGGCAGTTCCGACCACCGCGACCAGATAGTGGTGTTCTCCTATTTCCCCCAGACCTATCTGAACCAGCCCTTCCGGCAGTGGCAGGCCTTCCGCTCCGGCGGGGACATCCTGTTCGCCCACCAGCCGGGCAGCAAGAGTTTTCAGCTGGCCTTAAAGGCCGGACAGCTGGCCCGGGCCAGGGGATTGGTGGTCAACCATACCAGCATCGACAGCCTGTTCCCCAACCTGGCCTACAAATATTCCCGGATCGTGGTCGTTGTCAGCGACAGCCTGAGCTCCAACCAGCAGACGGCTTTAGGCAAATGGTTCGGCGCCACCGGCAATTCCCAGAACACCAGCCTGATAAGCTCCGGGTTCCCAAAATCCCTGCCCTTCCCGGCCGATCTGACGGTATGGGAGAACAGTTCCCTGACCTCGCTCGGCTTCGCCCGTTTCCTGCAGACCACGCCTTCCGCACCCATCAAACCCGGGATGGAAACGTTTATCCGGCTGGCCAATCTTGACAAAAAGTGATTTTTAGAGTATATTTATAAGACAATTACGGAGAATATCCTATCGCTGTTTAAGGTACGGAACACAGAAAATCAGTCCTTCTTCCCGCCAGCCGACGATGCCGTTTGAACCTTAGTTCCACGGCGCTTTGCTGTTTTTCTGTTTTTCCAAAACCTTAACGATAGGATATTTCTATATCCGTGGTGATATGATGCGCAAAACAGTAAAATTGATGCTGGCTCTCAGCCTGACCGCCGCTCCGGCCCTGGCGGCCAAATATGCCGGGGAGTTTTTGAGCTTTGGCATGGGGGGCCGGGCCCTGGGGCTGGGCGGGGCGTATGTCTCCATCGCCGACGACGGGTTCGCCTCCTACTGGAACCCGGCGGCCACCGCCCTTTCCAGCCACCAGATGATCTTCAACCATTCCTCCAACTTTGACGGCCTTTTGACCTATGACGCCCTGGGATACAGCCGCCCGGTCAAGAACGGCGGACTGGGGCTGGTGTTCATCAGGCTTTCCATCAAGGGAATTCCCTATACCAACGACGCTTTGATCGACATCAACGGCAACGGCCTGATGGATCCCGGCGAGCGGCTGGACTACGGCCTGATCACCGAGATCCAGGACGCCGAATCGGCCCTGTTCCTTAATTACAGCCGGATGTACCGCAAGGATGTTTTCTGGGGCGCCAATCTGAAATTGGTCAACAAATCCGTCGGCTCCAACAGCGCCTGGGGCATAGGCCTGGATGCCGGGGTTTTAGCCCGGCTGCCTCACGAACTTCGTTTGGGACTAAACCTGCAGGACATCACCACCACCTACCTGGCCTGGGACACCGGAGAAAAGGAGATCATCTCCCCGGCCGCCCGGCTGGGTCTCTCCTGGAATCCGGTATTGGCCGGTGCCAAGGCCCTGACCGTCTCTGCCGGTTTTGATATCAGGTTTGAAGGGCGGCGGACAGCCTCGCAGTATTATGTGGGAAATCTGAGCGCCGACACCCACTATGGCCTGGAATATGTCTTAAAACAAAGGCTGGCCCTGCGGCTGGGCTCCGACCTGGGGCGGCTGGCGGCCGGGGCAGGCCTGGTGCTGGGACGCTTCAGTTTTGATTATGCCTATCTGGGCAGCCAGGACCTGGGAAACAGCACCCGTCTTTCAGCTTCTTTGAACTTTTAACCTTTTTAAAGCTACTCTGAGCCACTAAGCATTTCCTGAGCGCAGTCGAATGGTATCCCAAGGGGCTGATTTCGTTAATTGTTAATTGCATTTGTGTCTTAGTGCCTTTGTGGCTGAACGGTTACATAAAAACATGACCACCCTTAATCTGCAGCGCGAGATCAGGCGCAAAGCCTTTCATATGCTGGCCGGGCTGACCGTTCCCTTCCTTTATTACGGAGCGTTCCTGCTGGAGCAGTCATCAGGCAAGCCCTATACCTATCTGGCCAAGTGGATCCTGCTGGCCGCCGCCGCCGCCACTTTGGCCCTGGACATCATCCGGCTGCGCCACCAGTTCATCAAGATAATCTTCATCGACATATTCGGCCCCCTGCTGCGGCGGCACGAGATCGACGCCCTGACCGGGGCCACCTACCTGATGCTGTCCTCGCTGGCCTGCATAGTGTTGTTCCAGCCGTTCGTCGCCATGGCCGCCATCTGTTTTCTGGTGATCGGCGACGCCCTGGCCGCCATGGTGGGCCGCAACCTGGGACGGACCAGGTTCTTTTTAAAATCCTTTGAAGGCACGGCCGCCGGTTTCGTTGGATGCCTGCTGATCGGAACTGCTTTGATCTTCCTGCCCCATTCCGACCTGAGCCTGTCCCGGATGGTGATCGGAGCGGCCGTGGCCATGATCGTGGAGCTGCTGCCCATACCGCTGGACGACAACATCCGGGTGCCCCTGGCCGCCGGGGCCGTGATGCAGTGGCTGGTTCATTGAACATGCGCACCGCCTCCGCTTTGATGCTTTTGGTCTTGATGGCTTCGGTCCTCTTCGTTTTCGCGGAATGCCATGTTGAAAACAAAGCGAATCATGCCTGCGTTTGTTTGCTGTCCTGCTGCGATCATTCTTCCCCGGCCAGCAGTTACGTCTTAACCCCGCCTCATGTTTTCATTGTCTTAGATATTGCTAATGATCTGCACCCCCTTCAAAGACACCGGTTGGACATTGAATACCCTCCATGGGGGAACCCCGTATAAAATTGATTCTAGAATATCTTCCAGTTTTAAACAGGTCGATGACCTGCCCCTCCCCTGTAATTAGACATTTTTCTTTAGAATAAACCAATACAATACAAATAAAACCACCATAAATCAAATTTAGGAGGCAGCATGTCCCCGAAAAAACTATTGACCATGGTCCTGGCCTTGTCGCTACTGCTTACATCCTCTTTGGCCCTGGCCGCCGAAAAGAAAAAGACCGCCAGCCCCGAAGAGCTGATGTATAAGATAGCCCAGTTGAACCTGAACCACCAGCAATATGCCGAGGCCATCACATCATTTACCGAGCTGCTGGAGACATATCCCAAATCAAAAATGGTGAAGGATTACGCCTATTACCTGGGCCTGGCCTATGAACGCTCCGGCGATTACCAGAAATCCGCCGAAGTTTATCAGAAGGTGGTAACCCTGTACAAGGACAAGCCCGCCCAGCTGGCCCAGGCCGACAGCCTGGCCATGGAAGGCGTGGGACGCTGCTTCAACAAGAATTTCAAGGAATATTCGGTGATCATCAACGGCCAGCCCATCACCAAGCTGGAGTTTGACGCCGAGTTGGAGAAGGTTCCCGCCCAGTACCGGGCCCAGTTCGAAAACGAGACCGGCAAAAAGCAGTTTTTGGAAAGGCTGATCCAGAAAAAACTGTTATATGACGCAGCGGTCAAGGCCGGGATCGGCAACGATCCGGCCATAAACCAGCAGTTGGTGGACACCCGCTACGACGTAATGATCCGTGGATTTTACAACAATGAAGTGATCCTGAAGTCGCAGCCCACCGAGCAGGAGATCAAGAAGAACTACGAAACCAATAAGAAGACTTACCAGATCACGGAAACTGTCAAGGCCCGCAATATCATAGTGAACACCAAAGCCGAGGCCGAAAAGGTGCTGAAGCTGGCCCAGATGAAAAAATCTTTCTTTGACAGCCTGGCCATGAAATACTCGGTATCGGACAACTCCCACAAGGGCGGCGAGATGGCCCAGCTGAACCGGGGGGACAATCCCGACCTGGATCCGGTGCTTTTTGTCAAGACCCCCAAGGGCAAGATATCTTCGATCACCCCCATCTCCCCCAAATTCGCGGTGGTCAAGCGGATCAAGAAGGAAGGCTCCAAGCTTCACCTGCGCTGGATGGTATTCAACACCGAGGCCGATGCCAACAAAGCGCTGGCCGACCTTAAGGCCAACCCCGACAAGTTCGACAGCCTGGCCGGAAAAGTTTCTACCGACGCCGCTACCAGGGACAAAGCCGGCGATCTTGGTCTGGTGGACAAATCACAGATCGACGCCAAAGTATTTGCCGCGGCCGGCAAGCTCAAGGACGGCGCCTATACCACGGCTCCGGTCAAATATTTCACCCAGTATGCCATCTATAAGGTTGAAGAGAAGACCCCGGCCGGCTTCAAGCCGTTTGACCAGGTCAAGAGCCAGATCTCCGGGCAGCTGCAGCGGGACCAGCAGAAGTTGAACTTCGACAACCTGCTGAACCGCCTCAAGGCCGAGGCATCCATCACCTATCCCGAGGAAACCCCGGCCGCCCCCGTCCAGCCAGAACAAAAAGAAGGCGGTAAAAAGTAATTTCATTGACCCCGATCAGTTCTCAAGAGGCCGGTTTGAAAAACCGGCCTCTTATTTCATTGACTTTACAATAATTAGCAGATATAATTTAAGTTCAACTGATAAATGTTATTTATGCCAGAACTGCGCAAAGACCCCATTATCGGCCGCTGGGTGATAATCTCCACCGAGCGGGGCAAACGCCCTATGGACTATGAGATCCCCGCCCCGGCGGTAAGCCATGGCTCCTGCCCCTTTTGCTACGGACAGGAGCATCTGACCACGCCCGAGATCCTGGCAGTCAGGCCGCCGGAAACGGCCCCCAACTCCCCCGGCTGGCAGCTGCGGGTGATCGCCAACAAATACCCGGCCCTGAGGGTGGAAGGCGAGCTGGAGAAATCCGGCGAAGGGCTGTACGACAAGATGTCCGGCATCGGGGCCCACGAGATCATAGTGGAGATGCCGGAGCACAACCGGTTTTTATCCGACCTGGACATACCGCACATCCAGAACATTTTATCCGCCTATGTTTCCCGGATGCAGGATCTGAAGCGCGATACCCGGCTGAAATACCTGATGATCTTCAAGAACCAGGGTTACCGGGCCGGGGCCTCGCTGGAACACAGCCACAGCCAGCTGATAGCCACCCCCATCATTCCCAAGTCCATCAACGAGGAACTAGCCGGGGCCCAGGAATACTACAACTACAAGGAACGCTGTGTTTTCTGCGACATAGTCAAGCAGGAGACCGAAGACCGCCGCCGGCTGGTGCTGGAAAATGACCGGTTCATCTCCATCGCCCCATTTGCCGCCCGCTTCCCCTTTGAATGCTGGCTGCTGCCCAAGAAGCACGAATCCAATTTTGAGAACAGCGCCCCGGCCGACCTGGCCCTGCTGGCCGCCATGCTTAAGGAGACCCTGCTCCGGATCAAGGCCTCGGTCAGCAATCCTCCCTACAACCTGGTGCTGCACACCGCCCCCTGCCAGATGTCCGGGCTCCAGCATTTCCACTGGCACATGGAGATAATGCCCCGGCTGACCCGGGTGGCGGGATTTGAGCGGGGAACCGGATTTTACATCAACCCCACCCCGCCCGAGGAGTACGCTCAGTTTCTGCGGGAGGTGGAGATAGCTTGAGCCGGCGGCCGCTGCACATAGTGACGGTTTCCTCCGAGGTCCATCCCTTTGCCAAGACCGGGGGCCTGGCCGATGTGGCCGGAGCCCTGCCCCGGGCCCTGGCCCGGCTGGGACATCAGAACACAGTCATTCTGCCGGCCTACCGGATGATTGACCGCCGGAAGTTCAATGTCACGGAAACCGGCCAGACCATAACCTGTTCCATCGAAGATGTCAGCCACCGCATCAATATCCTCAAGTCAGACCACCTGCCGGGCATCAACACTTTGCTTCTGGATCATCCGGCCTTCTCGGATCGTCCCGAACTTTACGGCACCGCTGCCGGAGATTACCCGGACAACGCCTTCCGCTTCGCCCTTTTCTGCCTGGCCGCCGTTGAACTGATCGAAACTTTAAAACAGCCGCCCGATGTGGTCCACTGCCATGACTGGCAGACCGGACTGATCCCTGCCTTGATAAAATGCGCTTCGACCCGGAAACCATTTTGGGAAAAGGCAAGAACAGTTTTCACCATCCACAATCTGGCTTATCAGGGTGTGTTCCCAAAAGAGCAATATACGCTGACCGGACTTCCAGAAAAATGCTTCGCCCTAGATGGCCTGGAATTTTACGGCCAGGTGAATTACCTCAAGGGCGGCATCTTCTTCTCCGACCGGCTGACCACGGTCAGTCCCACTTATGCCAGTGAGATACTGACCCCTGAACAGGGCTTTCAGCTTGACGGGGCGCTTAAGGCCAAGAAAAACGTTCTGACCGGGATCATCAACGGAATCGATTACGGTGAATGGGACCCGGCCACCGACAAATACCTGACGCTGAACTATGATCAGGCCCGGATAGCCAACAAGAGCACCCTTAAGCGCATCCTCTATAAAAAACTGGGATTGGTCCATTCCGGGAACCGCCCCCTGCTGGCCATGGTCACCAGGCTGGCCGGCCAGAAGGGCTGCGACCTGGTGCTGGAAGCAGTGGATGAACTGGTGGAGCTGGGCTGCGACCTGGCCGTGCTGGGAACGGGGGAACAAAGGTATCATGATGCTTTTGAGCGGAAAAAACGCCTCTACCCCCAGAATTTTGGCTTGAGCCTGAGCTTCGACCCCGGCCTCTCTCATCTGATGTACACCGGCTCCGACATGTTCCTGATGCCCTCGCTTTACGAGCCTTGCGGCCTGGGGCAGATGATAGCCCTGCGCTACGGCAGCATCCCGGTGGCCAGAAGGACCGGCGGCCTGGCCGACACCATAGTGGACTATGAACCGTCCTTCTCCGATTCCAACGGCTTCCTGTTCGACGGGTTCAATTCCCCGGAACTGGTATCGGCGGTTAAAAGGGCCTTGCAGGTTTACCGCAAAAAAGAAGAATGGTCTCTGCTGACCAGACAGGCCATGTCCGGGGACTTTTCCTGGGACCGGTCGGCCCTACGATATCAGGGACTTTATTACTCGATGCTGGAGGAGAAATAGTTCTTGGAATACTTTTCATGTAAGCTATAACTCATCCCCCGCCCCTTCTCTTCGTAAGAGAAGGGGATAAAGGGGTTGAGTTTAATATGAATGAAACCAGATAACCTTTAATCTTCAACCTGCAATACTATGGCCCTCATCAATCAAGCCACCCACGAAATAAGCTGCAAGCTGGTATTCTACGGCCCGGGCCTGGGCGGAAAGACCACCAACCTGCGCTACATCTACGAAAAGGTCTCCCCCGGCTCCAAGGGCCAGCTTATATCGCTGGCCACCGAGCTGGACCGGACCCTGTTCTTTGACTTCATGCCCCTGGACCTGGGAAGCATTCACGGGTTTAAGACTAAATTCCATTTGTACACCGTACCGGGCCAGGTCTTCTACAATGCCTCGCGCAAACTGGTGCTGCGGGGAGTGGACGGGATAGTGTTCGTGGCCGATTCCCAGACCGAGAGGTTTGCAGACACCCTGGAAAGTTTTAAGAACCTGGGTGAGAACCTGGCCGAGATGAAGCTGACACTGGAAAGCCTGCCCCTGGTTTTGCAGTACAACAAGCGCGACCTGCCCAACAGCGTCACCCTGGACGAATTGAACACCAAGCTTAATCCCCAGGGTTTCCCCTATTTTGAGGCCGTAGCCAACCAAGGCATCGGGGTACTGGACACTTTGAAAGCCCTGTCCAAGATGGTGCTGGGGAATGTCGGGAAAAGGATCAGTTAAACACTGACTATCATAAACTGGCACTTTAATCAGTGCTTGCAATATTAGTATATAAAATTGTTTGCAAACAACACAAAACCGAGGGAACTTTCCCTCGGTTTTATTCAAAAATATCAGAAAATCTGCTTTGACCGAGATCCAATACATAAAAGGGGTCGGCCCCAAGCGGGCCGAGCTGTTCCACAAGCTGGGCATCTTCACGGTGCGCGACCTGTTCTATCATGCCCCCCGCCGCTACATCGACCGCAGCGTCTTCACCAAGATCGCCGACCTCCATCCCGGCCAGGATGTCACGGTGATAGGAAAGGTCTCCGGCAAAAGCGTCAATTACGCCCGGCGGGGCTTTACCATCTTCAACCTGATGATCAACGATGAATCAGGTTTTTTGCCGGTCAAATGGTTCAACCAGCCGTACCTCAAGGATCGGTTCGAGATCGGCCAGACCGTGGTCTTGAGCGGTTCCGCCAAATACGACCGGGGCCTGGTTTTCCTGAACCCCGAATACGAGGTTATAGACGACGAGGACGCCGAGCTGATCCACACCGGGCGGATCGTCCCCCTGCATCCCTCCACCACCGGACTTTCCGCCCGGCAGATCCGGACCGTGCTCAAGGCGGCCATGGAAGGGCATTTGTCCGAGCTCACTGAATCCCTGCCCGAGGCTGTGATCCAGAACCGGGGGCTTATGCCTCTGAAGAATGCAGTCCAGGAAATGCATTTCCCCCAAAGCCTCCAGTTCGCCCAAAAAGCCCGGGAGCGCCTGGCCTTTGAAGAATTGTTTTACCTGCAGGTACTGCTTATGCAGCGCCGGAAGAACTTTTCTGGACTGGCCCGGGCCGTTCCCATTGTCTCATCCGGCTGGAGACGGAGTTTCGAGTCCGTGATACCATTTACTCCCACGGCCGCCCAGGAACGGGTGATGAGGGAGATAACCGGAGACCTTTCGCAGACCAAGCCCATGCACCGCCTGCTTCAGGGCGATGTCGGTTCCGGCAAGACCCTGGTGGCCTTTGCCGCACTGATCCAGGCGGCCGGCCAGAACCTGCAGACCGCCTTGATGGCCCCCACCGAGATCCTGGCCGAACAGCATTATGCCGGGATCAAGCCCTGGCTGGACAAGTTGACCATCACTTCCGCCCTGCTGACCAGCAAGACCCCGCCGGCGGAAAAAAAGGAGATATACCGGAAGCTGGAGACCGGCGAGATACTTCTGGCCATCGGCACCCACGCCTTGATCCAGGAGCAGGTGAACTTCAAGGCCCTGGCCCTGGCCATCATTGACGAGCAGCACCGGTTCGGGGTGGCCCAGCGGGCCAAGATCCGGGCCAAGGGCCGGGATCCCCACCTGCTGGTGATGACTGCCACCCCCATCCCCCGCACCCTGGCCATGACCGCCTACGGCGACCTGGACATCTCGGTGATAGACGAACTGCCCCCCGGCCGCCAGCCCATCGTCACCAAGGTGGCATCGGAAGCCAACCGAAGCAAGGTCTACACCTTCCTAAGCGACCAGATGAAAGCAGGTCGCCAGATATATGTGATCTACCCCATCATCGAGGAATCGGAGAAGACCGACCTCAAGGCCGCCATCAAGATGCACCGGCACCTGAGCGACGATGTTTTCAAGGATTTCAAGACCGGCCTTATCCACGGCCAGCTGGCCTTTGATGAGCGCCAGCAGGTGATGGAGGAATTCCGCCGGGACGCCATTCAGCTGCTGGTGGCCACCACGGTGATTGAAGTGGGCATTGACGTGCCCAATGCCACGGTAATGGTGATTGAGCATGCTGAGCGCTTCGGCCTGTCCCAGCTGCACCAGCTGCGGGGCCGGGTGGGCCGGGGCCGGCACAAGTCATACTGTATCCTGATGTCCGGCCAAAAGTCCACACCGGAGGCCCAAGCGCGCTTGAGTATAATGCAGAGCACATCGGACGGTTTCAAGATTGCCGAAGAGGACCTGAAGATCAGGGGCCCCGGCGAACTCTGGGGCACCCGCCAGCACGGCCTGCCGGCCTTGAAGATCGCCGACCTGAACACCGACGCCCGTTTGGTGGCCCCGGCCAAGCAACTGGCCCTGGAGACGATGCAAAAGGTTTTGACAACCACAGAACAGGCCTTTCTGGACCACAACCTTAAATTCCATTTCCCCGATGCCCAGGAGTTGATCCAGACCGGGTAACAAAAAGCCCCCCGCCTCAGGCGGGGGGCTTTTTGTTATGCATCATTGAAGTTTGACGATCTTCCTGGTTTCATTCCCGTCCCTGCTTAAAAGCCTTACGAAATATATTCCGGCAGATACGGCCTGACCCTTACTGCTTTTTCCGTCCCATTCCATGATGTATGTCCCCGGGTCCAGCATTCCGCCTTGCTCTATTCTGACCAGTCTGCCCAGAATGTCATAGATCCGGAGTTCTGTCAACCCGCGGGATGCCACGCTGTATTTTATGGTTGTCCTTTCCCTAAGGGGATTGGGCCAAATTTTCATTTTTGAGAGCTGATACTGAGCCGCTCCACCGTCATCCCATCCGTCCACCCCCAGTGCCGGATTTGTCAAAAAATTAAAAAGCAGGGAATCACTCCGGGGGCTGATCCCGGCCCCGCCGGTATAGTAGAGGCAATGACCGGAACCGCTGCCGCAATAAACCCCCGTCAGCATCGTGGCGTAAGACCCAAGCTGGGACAGCTTCACTCCCCCGGCAGCCAGTCCTGACAACCTCCCGAAGCCAGAGACCGCTGTTCCCAGCGTATCATTGATCTGGATGCCACTGACTCCGAACGGCTGGTTGTAGGTCGCGATGATGGGCAGCCCGGTTCCGGTATAGTTGCCGTATCCACTGGCCCCGATCCAGCTGCTTATGGGCGTCAAGTTCAATCCGCACAATTCCGATGGGGCTTGGCGGGTCAGCAGCGCCCTGCCCCCGGCTCCGATGAACTGCCGGATCAGGGAGGTATCCCCCGGCGCCGCCCCGTGCTCAAGCACCAAAGCCTGGTAGCTGGGACCGATGGCCGGCGGCACATCCCACAAGCTATCCACCGTTCCCCATATCCCACGTACCAGCTCCATCATGGCATGGTCCCCCCCGACTACCGCCGCCTGGCCCGATCCCAAAACCCATAAAAACACGATGGAATCGGCATTCAGGACATCCACCGAATCTGACGCGGTGACCATGACCGAATACCGCCCCGGGGAAGCATCAGCCGATGCCGCCACGATCAGGCTGCAGGAGCCGCTGGGATTTATCTGTCCGGGATCAAAGGTAAAGTAAACATGACCCGCAGCCGGATCAGGACTGATGGCAGCGCTTAGGCTTACGGTGCCATTGTAGCCATTGTGAGAATCTATCAGGACCGCTGTTTTTGCGGTTCCTCCCTGTTCGACCACCAGGGAGTCCGGCGTAATATTGGGCCGGAAGTCCGGCATGTTCTCCCACAGAATAAGGTCCCCCAAATCCTCGGACCCGGCAATGATGTCAAGATCACCGTCCTGATCAATGTCGTTGACCTCCAACGCCCAACCGCGTCCAAAATCGCTTCGCATCACCATTGGGGTCCAGCTAAAACTGTCGTTCCGGAATACGGACAACTCCCCAGGGATCATCCCCACCGCAGTGATGTCCAGATCACCATCCCCGTCCAGATCATTTCCCCGGACATTCACCGCCACGCCCAACTGGTCTGTGATGGTATGCTTGGCCCATAGATTTGTGGACAGGTCCTGGCAAATCCAGTATGAGATCTCCTGGCATTCGGCACCGGCAGCAATTATATCATACAGGCTGTCTCCATCTATGTGCACCGGCATTGCGATCTGGGCTCCGCCAAAATCAGAGGAGATTTTGTGTTCCACCCAATTGGCCGGATCGCTGCCAATGTTTTCCCACCAACAGATCGTATTGGCGGTCTCGGCCGCCCCAATCGCGTCTAAATCACCGTCCCGGTCAAAGTCCTGAATTGTTACGGTCTTCGCTCCGCCAAGGGAATCGCAAAGTGAACTCTCCGTCCATCCCGGGGGCTCGTTTCCGTCATTATAGAAGACCGAAACAGAGCCCGGATAGGAACTGACCCCAACTACGTCGGTGTGCCCGTCAGCGTTGATATCGGCACACATGGCATCGTGGGCGCCGTAGGGATATCCAATTACCCGTTTTACCCAGCCTGCTGTCGGGTCGCCGCTGTTCTGCCACCAATCTATCTGGCCCTGATACAACTCAGTAGTAATGATATCGGGAAAGGTGTCATTGTCAATATATGCAACTTCAACCGACATAGCATCATCGATGCCAGCATCCACCGTGAATCTCGTCCATTGTATGGGATCCCCGCCATCGTTTCTCCACCAGTAAAGACCTCTGCCCGGAATCTCAGTGCCCCCGATGATATCGTTGTCCCCATCCCTGTCCAGATCGTAGATCGTGATGCATGAAACTCCCGGAACGTTGAGATCGATGGCTTGCCCTACAAATGACAGGCTTTGTGCCCCTGCTAAATGTGCCGAAAAAGTCAGAGTAAGCCAGCCCATAAGTATTCGGATTATGATTATTTTCATGATTCTCCTCCTTTTAAGTTTTGTTTTTTTTAAACAAAAAGAAAAGCACAAACGTTTGTTTACATTGTAAGTAAAAAAAAACTACTTTGTTTATTCGGGATCACTCTATCCGGTTATTTATCCGCAGACGGCGCCAGGCCCCGCAAAAAGATGTCGACAAAAGCAAAATAAATCTCCTTCCGTTTAGCCCGAGATATTTTCTTATTTATCATAGCTTTGTTGAGATTGGTCCGTAACGACAGATAATAATAAGAAAGGGTCCACCAGCTGTCCAGGCCGTTACGCACCTTACCCTCTTCCTGGGCCTGCTTCAGGGCGCGTTGCATATATTGATCCGTATTGTCAAAGTACTCGCACTGTGGGGCGTAAAGTTTTTTATAGGTCTCGGAGGAATATAGTCCCCAAAAATCCAGATACATCACCAACTGGAGATCTACGGGGTGACGAGTAAAATAACTGTAATAAGAACGGGCGAAGGCCCAAAGCTTGCCGATACCGGTGGACATGGCATCCATTTGCTCCTGGTGCAGGCCCCACCTTTCCCGTAATCTCTCCAAATAAATGGCCACCAGTAGTTCGTCTTTGCTGGAAAAATAAGAGTAGACTGTTTGCTTGGTGTATTCGGCCTTCCGGGCTATTTCATCCATGGACACGGCCAGCACTCCCTTTGATTCCATCAGCGCCCAGGCCGCGTTCATTATGTCGCGACGCCTGATCGCGGCAATATCCTGTCGTCTTTGCTTTATGCCCATATATACTCTCAGTATGTTTTATTAGACCAATAGTATGATAACTTTATCCGTTTGTCAAGTGTTTTTTTAATTATTTTTAACCGCTTCGAACCGGACGACAAAAAGCCCCCGCCGATGGCGGGGGCTTTTAATATTGCTTTTACCAAGAGATCAGAATCCGCTTAGCTCCAGGGCTGCTCCCAGCCCAATGCCTGACATCTTGAGATCAGTGAACACATCATTGCCAGCGCTGCGAGAGCAGGTATTTCCGTTATAGGAAACTCCCGCCGTTAGTGCGCTGCGAGATCCTAGCTTAAGCCTGCCTCCGGCGCCTATCCGCCAGCCAAATCCGCTGTAGGTGCCGCTCTCTGGCTGTTCACTCTCGGCAATCGTATAGAGACTCTCATTGTAACTGTATGATACATTCGCTATGCCAAAACCTACACGCCCTTCGACATAAGGGCTGATAAAAATCCCGACCGGCAATGTTATCATTACGCCAGCAGTGATCGGAAAATATTTTACCGAATGTTCGTAGGCGACCAACCGTGTGGTCGTGCTTACCGTACTTGTCGTAACGGAGTCGGTTGTGATCTCCTTGGTGAATTTCTTGTTCATGAAGTCTATCTGGATGTTGGCCATCACCATATCGTCCACCCGCTGGCCGGCCCCCAGGGAGAACAACACAGCGCCGCTTCCTTCCACCCCGGAGGGATTGAACCAGGCCGCCCCGCCGTTGATGGTCATGGCATTGGCACCGGCCGCCAGGGCCAGGATCAGGGCCGTCATCAGTATCGTATGCTTTTTCATTCTATCACCTAAAACAGTTAGCGGTTTCATTCAGAACGGATCAGGCCAGCACTATGCAGGAGACCGGGCAGGCGTCCACGCAGGCTCCGCAGCTGGTGCAGGCCTCGGGCTTCACTAATTTGGCCTTGTCGCCGGCCATATCCAAAGCGCTGACCGGGCAGGCGCCCACGCAGGCTCCGCAGCCGATGCAGGCATCAGTGTCTATCTTGGGAAGTTTTCCTGGCATGTTGGTGTTTCCTTTCTTTTATTTTTTGGCTTTGGTTTTGTTTGCTTTTTCCATCCGGGCGATGTCCTTCATGATCTCCGCCTTCTTGGCGTTAAGCATCCGCTCGTGCTTCAGTTCCTCGGAGACCAGGGCCTTGAACAGGGATTTGATGTCATACTCGTAGGAATAGGTGGCCTCTTTGGAATAGCGTTCCTGGGCAACCCGCTCGTATTTCATGGCCATCTCCAGGCTCTTTACCAGTTTTTTAGCCAGCTTCAGGTCTTCCATGGGTCTCTCCTTTTATGTTTTCTGTTTGTTCGCTGTTAAAAAAATAATGATATCATAATTGTTGGGTTTTGGCAAGAGGTTTAGTTATAAGTAATTGATAAGATACGTCTTAGGGGCATCAATAACTGTACGATTGACATATTTGTAATCTATTTATGTTTTACCGTAGGTAAACAATAAGATGAAAATATAGTATCAATCAATTCATGTGTACTCAGATTCTTTAAATTTAAACACATAAGCTTCCATTCTTTGTTTACCCCATAATCATATACTATAATAGTATCGTTAAGCAAGGTAAAATCAGCAACAAATAATTTGTTGTTAGTTAATTGTTTGACTTCCTTAGTATTTATATCTATTGAGAATAAATTTGAAATGTTAGTCCCGTAAAAATCTACATAAATAATTTTCATTTTATCTGAAGTAAATTGGGCGTATTGGACTTCACCATCATATACAATCATTTCTTTTTTAGCATAAACATCAAATAGATATGTCTTTTCATTTTGGCAATATAAAAGATATCTTCCGTCATTGGACCAGCATAAACTTGTACCACCAATGTCCTTCCTGTTTGTAACACGAAACCATTTCTTTGATTTGATTGAATAGGTAAATACATCTTCCCCTGGTAAACATGCTATAAAATCACCAGCAGGAGACCAACGAAGGCCGTAGATGTAACTTGTATAAGGCGCCTCTACTACATTAATTGGTAAAGTGTCGTTTTTAAATGAAATAATATCATAAATTACAAGGTCTTTACCTGTATAGCAAACTATATTTTTACCATCAGGTGACCATGAATAGACCGGAGTAAAGTTACCATCCAAAACAACAGGGGCTTCTTTTAACATTGTTATGCATCTGTTATTTTCTTTACTAACGATGCTCGTTATAAACAATTGGTATATTTCATTGCTATCGGGTGAAAGATATGCGATATTTTTACCATCGGGCGAAACAGATATATCCCATGAATGCTGATTTACAATAATTTGTGGCTCTTTATCAATTATATTTACACCGTAAATCCTTTGTTCCTTGCCGAGGAAATATATGTCTTTTATCAAATTATTTGTTTTAGAACAACCGCAAATAATTGTGACGGCAAAGATACAACATAAATAA
>JAURWH010000094.1 GCA_030655055.1 bacterium | reverse complement strand
GGCCCCGCCGGTGTGGCCGGGATCGTTGACCGCCCCATAGAGGGCCTGTTTTATTGTCGACACCGTAGCATCGGAAAGAGGCAGCCTCCTTTTGCTGATGACCTCGCCGGTCAGCACTTTTCCCGCATAATCCTCGGCCTTTAAAAGCAGATGGGGCTGGCACCACACTCCCCCGTTGGCCAGGGCCGCATACAGCGATGCCATCTGCAGCGGAGTGGCCATCACCTCGCCCTGGCCGATGGACATGTTGGCCGAATGTCCCACCGTCTTGGCGTTCCGGCCCAAACGTTTCTGGTAATAGAGATCGTCGGGGATCAGGCCGGAATTCTCCTGGGGCAGGTCTATTCCGGTTTCCCGGGCAAGCCCCAGTCTTTGGGACCATTTGGCCATCCCGTTTATCTTCAGCAGCATTCCCAATTGGTAGAAATAAACGTCGCAGGAATTGACTATGGCGCCGTGCAGGTCCAGCGAACCGTGCCCCCCCCTTTTCCAGCATTTAAAGGCTCGGTTGCCTATCACCAGGCTGCCGTGACAGGAGGCTTTCATCCTTGTTTCCGGGGTGATCAGCGATTCCTCCAGGGCCGCGGCGGCCGTGACCACCTTGAAGGTGGAGCCCGGCGGGTAAGCGCTGCGGATGGCCCGGTCCCACAAGGGAAAGCTGGGATCGTTGACCAGCCGGTTCCAGTCATCGGCCCGGATGCCGGCCGCAAACAGGTTGGGATCAAAGTTGGGGCGGCTGACCAGGGCCAGCACCCGCCCGGTCCGGGGGTCTATGGCCACCGCCGCCCCTATCATGTCCCCGGTAAAAAGGCTTTCCGCCAGGGTCTCCAGCCGCCAGTCGATGGTCAGGGATATGTTGCTGCCGGGGTCGGGCTCTATCCTTTCGGCTTCGGACACCGTTCCCAGGTCGCGTCCCCTGGCGTCGACCTCGATGAAATCCCAGCCGTTGACCCCCTTCAGATAATTTTCGTATTTAAGCTCCAGTCCGCCCTTGCCGATGTAATCGCCGTAGCTGTAGCCCTGGTCCCGGTATTTGGCGTACTCGGATTGTCCCAGGGACGAGGTATATCCCACCAGATGGCTGGCCAGGGAGCCGTATTCAACCTTGCGCAGCGACTCCACCTCCAGCCGCAAAGCCGGCAGGTTCAGAATGTTCTCCTCGATTCGGGCCACCTGTTCCGGCAAAAGGTCCTTGACCAGCACCACCGGGTCCTTGGGAAATATCCGGCGCTGGGAGATCACCGAGCTTTTCAGCAGCAGGCTGTCCAGACCCAGCAGGGCGGCCGCCTTGCTGACCGAGGCCTGCCAGTCGTTAACGGTCACCAGCACCAGGTCGAACCCCGGACGGCTCTGGGCTATCAGCACCCCGCTGCAGTCAAAGACCAGGCCCCGGGGCGCCGGGATCATCAGCCTCCGCAGCCGGTTCTGCTGGGAAAGCCTGGCGTAATGCCCGTGCTTGACCACCTGCAGGTATCCGGACCTGAACAGCAGGGCGGAAAAACCCAGGGCCAGCAATGCCAGAATGGAAAGTACCCTTTCCCTGCTTCCCAGTTCTTTAGCCAAGAATGCATCCCCCGTTGAAAGGTTAGACCAGGCTCAGTTTTGTTTTTTCGGACCGGGGCAGGAAATGCTTCATCTGCGGCATCAATAGCGCGCCCAGCAGGACCGTGAACAGCGCGCTGCCCAAGCCGAAACGGAGTAAAACCGAAAAATATCCGCCCGGCCCCCCTCCGCCCCGGCCCCAATATTCAAAGAACTGCCGGACCAGGGTCAAAAGCCCGGCCACCAGCAGCTGGCTGGAAAGCTGATCCTTGTAGATCCTTTCCCGCAATGACCCGGCCCAGTATCCGGAGACCGCTCCGCTGAGTGTGAACAGGCCCATGGTGGACGGATGGTAACAGTCGGCCATGAAACCGGCCGTCACCCCGGTCAATATCCCCGGGCCGGTGCCCAGGGTCAGGGCCGTCAGACCGATGATCATGGCGATGAAATCCGGCTGCAGCCCCCAGACCGACAGCAGTCCGGAAAGCGAGGACTGGACGAACACCGCCAGCCAGGCCATCAAAAACAGTTTTAAATTCCTCATTGCGGGGATTTCTCCATCTGCAGCGGAGTGGTGTCGGGAAGTTCTATCCTGAATTCCGGGGCCCGGATGATTATCTGAGGCTGGTATGATCTTTTCTTTTTCCTGGCCCTGGCGGCCATGGTATCCGGGGCCGCCACCGGGGTCAGCAACGGCAGCGGCGGGTTCTGCCCTCCCCTGATCACCAGCACCTGGTTGATGCGGTTAAGGTCCAGGGACGGACGGACCTCCACGTCCAGCACCAGTTTTCTCTTGTCCACCCCCGCCTTCTCCACCACCCCCAGCATCAGACCGTAGGGGAACACCCCGCCGTAGCCGGAGGAAACTATGGTGTCCCCGGCAATCACATCGGCCCGCAGGGGAACCCGGTCGAACAGGCAGGACATTCCGGCCTGGGTCCGGAATATCCCCAGCACCCGGCTGCGCAGGTCAATGGCGCTGACCCGGGAATCCGGGCTGAATACGGTCTGAACCGCCGACCGGCCTTCATCCGCGCTGGAGATCAGTCCCACCAGGCCCAGGGTGGAAAGCACCACCAGTCCGGGCTGAAGGCTGTCTCCGGCGCCCTTGTCTATCAGCAGGTCCGGGCTGAGAAGAACCGGCTCACGTCCCGCTATCTGGGCGGTGGCCAGATTCCAGGAAGAAAGGGACTTCAGTTCCAGGGCCTGGCGCAGTCCCGCATTCTGGCGGGCCGCTTCTATCAGCGCCGAATGCTCCAGGCTGAGGCTGGCCAATTGGTCCTTAAGAACGGCGTTCTCCTTCCAGCTGGCCAGCAGGGAACGGGCCCGGGACAACGGCCATTCCAGGGGGGCAAAGATAGTGCCCACCACCTTCTGCCCCAGCCACAGCTTGGCGTCCCGGGGCAGGACCATCAGGGTGATCGACAAAATGATTGCAGCCCCCAGCGAGGCCCAGTCGGTCTTTTTAAGAAATCTGAAGTTTAACAGCCGCATCAACGTTCTGTAATTTCATTATTACCGGGGTCAGAAGATCAATACTATTTTTATCAGGAATCCATGAACCCATGAATGTTCAACCTTGGGACCCTGATTGTTTCCTGTATTCCTGGTTTCCTTATATGATAATCGAATCACTTGA
>JAURWH010000093.1 GCA_030655055.1 bacterium | reverse complement strand
GCCTTTTTTCTGGTAGCTTCATCTTGGGAAACCAATTTCTTAACCAGTCCATCAGCATATACAAAGGTAATACTTGGCAATAATAGCGCAACCATTAGTAAGTAACTAAAAACTATTTTCCGGGTTGAAGTATTCATGGATTACACCTAAAAGCTATTATTTGTTTGGCTTTCATTACGAATAGTACTGCTATTATTTCGACCCCACCCTTCCCTCCCCTCGAGGGGAGGGATAAGAGAGAGAGGTCAAAAAACCACACATCTTCTCCGGGGCGCTGACCCCCAAAAGCCCCAGCCCGTTTGCGATCACGGTGCGGGTGGCCTGGCACAGGTCCAGCCGGGCGTTGGACAGCGCCTGGTCCTCGGTGACCACCCGGTGCTGGTGGTAAAAGTTGTGGAAGATCCCGGACAGTTCCTGCAGGTAGGTCGGTATGCGGTGCGGCTCCCGCGAAAGCGCCGCGCCCTGCACCAGTTCCGGGAATTCCAGCAGGGATTTGATCAGGGTGATCTCTTCCGGTTCTTTCAAAAGCAGCAGGTCTCCGGCGGCCCGCACCACGCCTTTCTCCTTGGCATGCTCCAGTATCGAGCAGATCCGGGCATGGGCGTACTGCACATAGAAGACCGGGTTCTCGTCGGATTTCTTCTTGGCCAGGTCCAGGTCAAAGTCCAGGTGCGACTCCATCCGCCGCATCAAAAAGAAGTAGCGGGCCGCGTCAGATCCCACCTCGTCGAACAGCTCGTCCAGGGTGACGAAAGTGGCCTTGCGGGTGGACATCTTCACCTGCTCGCCGCCCCGCATCAGGGTCACGAACTGGTATATCCGGACATCGATCCGCGAAGGATCGAAGCCCAGCGCGCCCAACGCGGCCAGCACGTCGGGGTAGGTGGCCTGGTGATCGCTGCCAAAGACGTCTATCACCAGATCAAAGCCCCGCTTGAATTTTGTAAGATGGTAGGCGATGTCCGGCAGGCGGTAGGTGGGCTCGCCGGTGGAGCGCACCAGCACCCGGTCCTTCTCGGCCCCGAACTGGGTGGCCTTGAACCAGACCGCTCCCTCGTTCTCGTAGGTCAGTCCCTTGTCTTTGAGCGTCTGCAGGGTGCTTTCGATCTCGCCTCTTTGGTAAAGGTCGCTCTCGTTGTAGAAGACATCGAAGACTATCCCCATCCGGGCCATCGTGGCCTTGATCTCTTCAAAGATCACCGCCACCGCGCTCTGCTTGAAGTATTCCAGGTCGGACTCGGTCAGCAAATCGCCCTTTGCCTTGCGGCAGTTCTCGGCTATGGCCATGATGTATTCGCCCTGGTAGATATCCTCGGGGAACACGATCTCCTTGCCCAGCGCCTGCAGGTAGCGCAGGAAGACCGACTGGGCCAGCTTCTTCATCTGCAGCCCGCTATCGTTAAAATAATATTCCCGGGTCACCTGATACCCGGTGGCTTCCAGCAGCCGGGCCAGCGAGTCGCCGATGGCGGCATTGCGGCCGTGGCCTATGGTCAGCGGCCCGGTGGGGTTGGATGAGACGAACTCGACTTGGGCTTTTTTACCATTCCCCATTTGGGATTGACCATATTTAGAACCGTGGGTCAAAAGTCCGGCCAGTTCCTTGTACAGCCAATCGGAGGTCAGGGTAAAATTGATGAACCCCGGCCCGGCGATCTCGGTCTTGGCCACCAAGGATGGATCGAGGTCCAGGGAATCAACTATCTTCTGGGCGATGTCCCGGGGCTTGGCCTTAAGCTCCTTGGCCAGCGACAAAGCAATGCTGGTGGCCCAGTCACCGTGGGCGGCCTGCTTGGGGCGCTCCAGCACAATGTTTTGGTGATTGAGTTTGATTTCAAGCGCTTTTTGAGCTGCTTGGGTTATTTGGTCTTGTAGGTATTGTTTGGACATATATTTTTGCTTAATTCCGCTCGGCTATAAATGTATTTTTACACCAATACTGACATTGAGCTGGTTGCTTTTTTGCAGGGCCGGGTGATACCTGCTGACGAAATAAAACCCATAATTCGAGGGTTGCAGTACTTTCAGGGAGGTGTACTGAATGTTGAAATAAGATGATACATATTTTAAGACCGGTATTGATATTTCGCCGCCTGTCGTATAACCGCTCATACTCTTATTATTTTTTGTGATAAACATGCGTCCGATGTTCGGCGATATCGTTATCATGCCCGGGCTCCCATCCGGATTGAATGACCCCATCGATTGAATTCTGTTATTAATGTGATAATTCAGGCCCAATGATATTTCATATTCTTTCCACGATTCAGTAGAGTTCCACGTACTCTGCCCAATCGTATATCGGGCACGGACGGAGGGACAAATAGTGAGATGCTTTGTGGCGATAAATGTTTGTTTCCAACCCGGCTGAATTATAGATATCTCATATTTTTTATCGTCCCATAATGCGTTAACCATAGTGACCATGCCCAAGGTGGGCGTAAAAACGAAACTATGAAGGACACCATCTGGATTGATAATTTCCGCACCCATGACGGCTGCCTTGCTGAAATAATTCACCCCAAAGAATAAACACTTTTCATAGGCCCTGTAAGTTATAGAATGCTCACTGTCATAGTTCAGCAAAATCTGCATTCGATGATAATCGTAATACTCGTAACCCATTAATATTGTGACATATTTGCTCACCGGCATCTTCATGCTTAACGCACCACCGCGAATGTCAAATGTGTCTTCTCCGTCTCTAATGACACCCCCAGTGATTTCATAGGAATAATATTTGTAACTATCCACTTTCTGTATCCAGGAGGTAGACAGATCGAACGATACATGGCCGACACGCCCGTCGGGATTAACTTCTACTAACGATTGATTACTAATGCCGTCACCGTCAACACTGAGCATCGTGTCCTCCTGTGTTGGACGACCATTAAAATGAACGTTTACACTTGCGGTGATGCTTTCTTGCCTGCTTTTCCGGAGATCATTGACGACATATAGGCGAGGATTTACTTGGCTGAGCATACCATACTGGTAGGCCAATGATGCAGAAAGGCATGTCGTGATTGAAACTGTTGCGCCTAGGGCGGCTACATATCCGGACAACCTCGGATCACCATAGTAACTGTCAGTATTCGGCACTACTGATAGATAACCCACGATTGGTGTCAAACAGACAGCTCCCGGTTGCCCATCCGGATTGAAATCGGTTCCTGCCGGAGCGAAATTGTTCAAGTGGATACGTATGCCGAACTGCCCAAGGTTGGTGGAAGAATGCCCCAGGCTGCTGAACAGATAAGAACAACCCGCTGTCAAGTGTTTGGTTAAAATGTACGATAATTCCAGCCTGGCAAGCAAACCGTAAGTTCTCTTGGACAGATCCTGCCAGTTTTGTTGTGGGGCATAATTCCCACCAACCACCGGCCAAACAACAAAGCTTTTCACTCTCCCATCGGGATTTGCTAAATCAGATAGATTTTGGACGCTCCCCGTATACCATTTTCCCCCGATGGAGAACGAATGCTGGGGGTGCCCGCGTTGATTGCTATAGTTATAGCCCGTTGAGATGGTATAGTGCTGCGTGAAAGGAATAAATGCGCCTGCTATTACGCCGGACCCTCTGACGTCACCGGTCCCGTCCCACGACATATAGTTCAAAGTTGAGTCGCGTTGCGAATGATACCAATTGTGCTGTAGCAGGGCCAATCCTGATAGACTGAACGATGGCCGCCCGCAATATCCGTCGGGATTAAACTCTTCGGCCCTGCTTCCTGTTGATGTCATCATTATACAAATTATGAACGAAAATATTAACGAGAGATTTTTCATTACATCGCTTATGGTGTAAGTGTGGGAAGGTGGCTTCTTCTTTCAAAATCACAAACTCCAAGTGACGCTCCCAGTTAATCCTTTACCTCCTCCTTGGGGGCGTCGGCCCACAGTTCTTCCAGCGCATAGTAATCCCGGGCCCGGGGCTGCATGATGTGCACCACCACGTCCACGTAATCCAGCAGCACCCAGGTGGCCCCGGCCATTCCCTCCACGTGGTGCGGCTTGACGCCCTTGGCCCTTAAGCCGTCCTCGATGGCGTGGCAGATGGCCCGCACCTGGATGTCGGTGGCCCCGGAGGCCAGCACAAAGTAATCGGCCACGGACGACAGGTCCTTGATCTCCAGCACGCTGACGTCGAAGGCTTTTTTGCTGAGGGCCAGCTGGGAGATCTCGTGGGCCAGCGCCTTGACCTGGTCTGGCGCTTGCACCGAGCCGCGTCGAGGTGTGGGTTGGGGCCGGACCGTTTTCTTCTGGACCGGCGCTGTTTTCTTGATCACCAGTTTTCTGGCCGGAACGGTTTTCTTGACTGCCGGTTTCCGGACGGCGGCCTTTCTTCTGGCCAGGGATACTTTTTTGGGCCTCCTCAAGGCTTTAGAACCGGCCGAGGAAACCTTTCTTTTGGGGACGGATGTAGTCTTTGCCAATTATTACTGTTACCTCCAAATATGATCTTGATTCTAATTGCGGGATTATGTTTTTGCATTTTAAGGCCTCGGCCACGTAAGCGGCGTTGCCGGTGCTGTTGTCGGCCCGGTCCACCACCACCGTCTCGGGAAAGCTGTCGTTCTCGGCGTTGGCGATGTCCACCACGTCAAAGCCCCAGCGGCGCAGTTCGTCGGCCATCTTCTGGGCCAGGCCGGCCTCCTTGGTGCCGTTCAGCACCTGCACCCTTATCTGGGCGATGCGCCGCTTTGTTTCGATCTCGCGGTTGCCTTTCCAGCGCCAGTAGAGGGAAAGGCCCACGGCCCCGCAGACCACCACCAGCAGCAGGACGGCGGCGAACATCAGTTTTTTTCGGCCCTTCCCGGCCGGGCGTTTCTTCAGGTCAACAGGTGACATGATGTGACCGATTTTGATGTTTGTTGTTTTGATTCTACGATACGGTATGGATTACCAACACCAAAGTTCCATGATCCTTCTGTCCCTCATGGCCGGTATCGAATAGGTAGTCACTAATTTAATGGCCGGCCGGCAGACCTTGAGGATGGTGATCCTCAGCGGCACTTCCCGGTCCTGAGGCAGCTCTGCCGCAACCTTGCCGGTGGCGGCGTCAATGAAGCGCCGGGGTTCGGAGTCTGGATCCCTGCTGGTGCTGGGCATAATGATCCTGCGGACGCCCCCGGCCCTCATGCCTGCTATGCAGGTAAAGAAATATTCGGGAACCTTCCCCGACTGAACCTGGCAGGGGACACCCTGATGTCTGTCGGTATCGATGGGCGGATAAAGAAAACTCATTTGGCCGGAGCTGGCAGTGTTGCCATCGTCGTCCAGCACTTCCACCAGCAGGGTTATCCGGCGGCCGTGTTGCACTACCCGCCCTTTTCCTTTGGTTATATCCTCGGGTTCGAAAGATGCCCGGCCGGCTTCGTCCTGGGCCAGTGCCACTGCCATACGGGGGCTGAGATTTCCATAATCGTACCAGACACTGCCGTCGCATAGTTTGTTGAACACAAATATTCCCATCAGGATCAGTATAATTACCGGCGCCAGAAAACCGAGTATTTTGCTTGGGTTAATATGAATATACATGCTCCCGTCAACCGGCATTTGGTTGTAGGTATCTTTCGCATTCGCTCAATTCCTCCGGGGTGTTGATCCCCAGCACTTCCCGGCTGTCTTCAACGACCTGGGCCGCGATCTTCTTCCCCTGCTGTTTGAATATCCCGATCACGTCGGTCAGGTAATATTCGCCCTGCTTGTTGTTGGGTTTTAAGAGCCCCAGCGCTTCCACTAATTTCTGGTTCTCGAAGGCGTAGATGGCGGGGTTGATCTCCTTGACCGTCAGTTCTTCCGGCGACGCGTCCCGTGCCTCCACGATCTTGGTGACAAAGCCATCGGCATCCCGTATCACCCGGCCGTAGCCCCCCGGCTGGTCAATGACCGTGCTCAGCATGGTGCAGGCGTTGCGCTCCTCACGGTGCTTTTTGAGTAGGGAGACAATGGTCTCCGGTTTTATCAGCGGCACGTCGCCGTAAAGCACCAGCAGTTCGCCGGCGAATTTTTCGATGAGGGGCAGGGCCTGCATCACCGCGTGGCCGGTGCCCTTCTGCTGGGCCTGCAGCACGAACTCGACCTCCAGGCCCTTCAGTGATTCTTTGACCTGCTCGGCCTGATGGCCGACTATGACCACGGTCCGGGCCACCCCGGCCGTTTGGGCCGAGCGGACCACATGCTCCACCAGCGGCTTCCCGCACAAAGGATGCAGGACCTTGGCCAGGTCCGACTTCATCCTGGTCCCCTGGCCCGCCGCCAGTATCAGGCAGATGCAGTCCCTGGTCATAGCTTGGTCTTCTTGGCGATGCGGTTCTTGTCGTCCACGCAGACGATCTTGGGCTGGTGCTTTCTGGCCTCAGCGTCCTCCTTGTAGCAGGAGGAGATGATGATGATCTTGTCGCCGGCCAGGCCCAGCCGCGCCGCCGCCCCGTTCAGGGTGATGGTGCCCGACCTCTTGGGAGCCTTGATGACATAGGTCTCAAAGCGGTTCCCGTTGTTGATGTTCACCACCTGCACGATCTCGTTGGGCAGGATGTCGGCCGCTTCCATCAGGGTCTCGTCGACGGCAATGGAGCCGGAGTAGTGCAGGTTGGCCCCGGTCAGGGTGGCGCGGTGGATCTTGGATTTGCAAAGGATTCGGAACATGGGTGCCTTTCTATATGATTCAGACAGATAATATTAATTTTACATTAATCGCTTCGATATTTTTCCTTTTTACTACCTATCGTTTAACCATTCTGAGGCTTTATAGTTATACAACATCATTAAAGCATGTTCAACACTGGTCATTTCATTTATTCGAATAAATTTATCTTGCTGTGAAATGTTTTTGTTTAATAATATTGCTCTGATATTTTTAAAATCACCTCCAAATGAACTTGAGATACTACCTGCCGAAGAGATAATTTTGAGTCTTCCTTTTTTTAAACTTTTAATATATGACTGTTCAAATTGTTTAGCTACTTGTTCTGGGGTTATAACGGGTTTTATGGTTTTTGTTTCTATTTTTGGATAATATGTGCGTAATCCCTTCACGTCAGACTTTCTTAAATAAAAATGCACTGTATGCTCATCATATGAAATAATGCTGTCTCCACAGTCCTTGTGGCTTCTTAAATAGTCAACAACCTTTCTCATTGCTTCTATGGATTTAACGTTTTCTGCAATTAAAGAATCATATAACTTATGAGACTGATTAAGAACAGCCTCTCTCTTTTTTTCCTCGACTGTCTTAGCGTTTAAGGCTTTTCTTCTTTCTTCAATCATTCCTGGTGTCCATAAAATTGGATGCACTTGCACATTGTTGACAAACACACAAGTATCCCGCACCTCTACTTTATACGGCGGCCTTATATAATGCCCATAGGCGATCACGTGCCCTGTTGTAATACCTGCGCTTGGCGTTATTGGATTTATCTCCATTTTATAATAACTGGCAGGCTTATCCTTCAACAAGGTTTCAATATATTTTTCGTGCCGTTTACCTTTTTCAGCAGCTGAAACAAAGCTACTAATAAATAACAGGCACATTGTGGTTATGACTGTTAAAGCTCGCTTCATTGACAACCCATTTATCATTTAATTACAATATTATCTATTAACCGTGCACTCGGAAATTTAATGGCCAACGCAATCAATGTGTTTCCCTTTATTGCCTTTACCGGGCTTAAAGTCACGTTATCCACTATTTCAATATAATCTATCTTCCCCAGCGGCGCATCGCGCTTCAGCAACTTGATCATCTCCGCCTTTACTACCTTTACATCCTTTACCCCGTTTCTAACTTTTAGTCCCGCCAGCTTCAGCGCCCGGTTCAAGGCCACAGCCTGTTGCCGCTCTTTGAGGGACAGGTAACGGTTGCGCGAGCTCATGGCCAGGCCGTCAGCTTCCCGCACAATAGGCGCCCCGATTATCTTGACCGGCAGGTCCAGGTCCGCCGTCATTCGCCTGATCACCGCCAGCTGCTGGGCATCCTTCTGTCCGAAGACCGCTGTGTTCGGTTGGACAATGTTAAAGAGCTTGCTGACCACCGTGGCCACGCCCCGGAAATGCCCGGGCCGCGAGGCCCCGCACAACCCTTGGGTCAGGTTCTCTACATTGACATAGGTGGAAAAGCCTTTGGGGTATATTTCTTCCGGCACTGGGGCAAAGATCAGGTCGGCCCCGGCGGACTGGCAGAGCGCCGCATCTTTCTTCAAGTTCCGGGGATATTTCTTGTAATCCTCTTTGGGCCCGAACTGGGTGGGGTTGACGAATATCGAAACCACCACGAAGTCGGAATGCTTCTTAGCCAGCCGTATCAAGGACAAATGCCCCTCATGCAAGGCCCCCATGGTGGGCACGAAGCCAATTCTCTGGCCCTTGCTTTTCTGCCGGGCAATAGCCAGTCGTATCTGTTTTATGGTTTCAACTACTTTCATTCGGAAATATGCTGAATACTGTATAGTGACTACTGACTACAGTTGTTGAATTCTTAGTGCCTTAGTGCCTTAGTGGCTAACGTTACTCCTCCGAAAAACTCTCCTCCATGTTCGGAAAACTCTTCCCCTTCACATCCCCGATGTACCCCTTGAACGCCTGCCTCATGTCCTTGGCGATGTGAGCATACTGCCTGACGAACTTGGGAACGAAGTCCTCGAACCTGCCGTCCATGTCGTCCACCACCAGGATCTGCCCGTCGCAGTGCGGCCCGGCCCCGATGCCGATGGTGGGGATGCTCAGCTCCTGGCTGACCCTCTGAGCCACCTGGTGGGGGATCTTCTCCAGCACGATGGCGAAACATCCGGCGTTCTCCAGGGCCTTGGCCGCCGCCAGCAGGCGCTCGGCCGACTCCTTGTCCTTGGCCTGCAGCTGGTAGCCCCCGAATTTGTGGATGGACTGGGGGGTCAGCCCCAGGTGGCCCATCACCGGAATGCCGCGCTCCACCAGGTTCTTGACGATGGGGGCCGCCACCCGGCCGCCCTCGATCTTGACCGCCTCGGCCCCGGATTCCTTGAGGAACCGGCCGGCGTTGTAGGCCGCGTCGGCGATGGAGGTCTGGTAGGAAAGGAACGGCATGTCGGCCACCACCATGGCCCGCTTGACCCCGCGCTTGACCGCGGCGGTATGGTAGAGCATGTTTTCCATGGTGATCGGCAAAGTGTTCTCGTAGCCGGCAAAGACCATGGCCGCCGAATCGCCCACCAGTATCAGGTCTATCCCGCACTCATCCAGCAGCCGGGCGGTAAGAAAATCGTAGGCCGTCAGGCTGGCTATCTTCTCGCCCTTTTGCTTCATTTTAAGCAGGGTCCGGGTGGTGATCTTTTCGCTCATAATTCTATTCCTGATAATGTATTGAACAGATAATCATACACGAAAAAACACAGGATATCAAGGAAAAATACAGTAGGGACATAGCATGCTATGTCCCTACTGTATTTTTCCTTGATATCCTGTGTTTTTTCGTGTA
>JAURWH010000092.1 GCA_030655055.1 bacterium | reverse complement strand
TTGTCCTCGCCCTCCCACAGGTGCATCAGGGCCCCGAAGATGCCCAAAGCCATGGAGACCACGTTGAACTGCCACTTGAAATAGCGGAAGAACATGTGGTTGAACTGGTACATGAAGTCGGCCTTACGCTGGAAGAAATTGAACGGCTCGTACTGCTTGCGCTGCAGCACGTACATCAGGGACTCCCAGTCCCGGGGGGCGCACTCGTTGATCCCCGGATTGAGGTTGGACCGCACCAGCAGATAGGCGTTGATGGTCAGGGCCAGAAAGAACAGCACGCCTCCGATCAGCCAGATCTTCCAGTCCATCAGGGCCTTCCAGTCTATCAGCAGGATGAAGATCAGGATCGGCAGGGCCGCCAGCAGGGTGGCCATGTGGCTGGCCCAGCCCAGTCCAAACAGAAAGGCCAAAAGCAGGATCACCTTGCGGTTGCCCACCTGCCCCATGTTGTCCCGCCAGCGCATGGCCAGCCAGACCGTCAGGGTCAGGGTGAACATGGCCAGACCGTAAACCTCGGCTTCGACAGAATTATCCCACCAGGTGGGGGCGAAAGCCAGAAAAATGGCGCCCACCGCACCGCTTAAATGAAGCATCAGCCGTTCCAGATCGTCCTTGGGCTCGCCCCGCCACAAGACGATCAGCTTGACCGTCAAAAGATAGACGAAGGCCACCGTGGCGGCCGAGAACAGCGGCGAGAGCAGGTTGATCCGGGCCGCGATCTCCGGCAGGAACTGGAACATCAGGATGGTGGTCCGTCCGATCACCGCGTAGAGGGGATATCCCGGGGGATGGGGGATGCCCAGGATGTTGGAGATGGCGATGAACTCCCCGCAGTCCCAGAACGAGGTGGTGGCGGCCATGGTCTTGACGTATATGATGAAAGCCGTCAAAAACACGCCCAGCCCGGTTAGCAGCCTGATCTTGGTTTCCTTTTGCATTTAACTGATGCTCCTTGCTGTAATTGTGTCCGTATTATTTTATTTTTGCTGTTTTATTTTTGAGTTTTCCGGTCAGGTCCCCTGGTAGCTCTGGGCCGGCTGCTCGGGAACGGCCTCCACCTTGGCATGCAGGGACCGGGTCAGCGCCTTTTTAAGCTCGGCGGCATCGGCTAATTTTACCAGCCGGCCGTAGCGGCACAGCGAGATGGCCTGGTTCTCCTCCGACACCACCACCGCCACCGCATCGGTCTCCAGGGTCAGGCCGTGGGCCGCCCGGTGCCGCATCCCGTAGCTGGCGGTTATCTCCGGATCCTGGGACACCGGGAGGGTACAGCCGGCCGAGATGATCATGTCGCCCCGGATGATCACCGCCCCGTCGTGCAGGGGCCCCCCGGGGACGAACAGGGACATCAGCAGGGGCTCGGAGACCTTGGCCCCGATCTCGGTGCCGGTGTCGCTGAAATTCTTAAGCCCGTCGTTCTTCTCGAAGACGATGATGGCCCCGAAACCGCGCTGGGAAAGGGTCTTGCAGGCCCGGGCCACTTCGTCAATGGCCTTGGCCTCGCCCTTGAGGAAGATACCCAGAAAGCGGTTGCGCCCCAGCTGGGTCAGGGCGTTGCGGATCTCGGGCTGGAACAGGATGACGAAGGCCACCACCCACAGGGACTTCAATGAGTCCATGAACCAGCCGGTGCCGGGCAGGCTGTACAGCTGGGCCGCTATCCCGATCACCACCAGCACCATCACCCCGAACAGCATCTGTATGGCCCGGGTTCCCTTCATCAGGTGGAATATCCGGAAGATGATGTAGGATACCAGCAGGATGTCCAGGATGTCCAAAGGCCGCACCGTCAGGAATGACAGGGCCCCCGGCAAATGGTAGGTGAAATTAAATCTTTCGATCATATATTCTTTACGGCTTGATAGACGATAAGGGCCTGGACTGTTTCTTTTACATCGTGGCAGCGGATCACCGAAGCCCCGTTCTGAACGGCCAGCAGGGCGGCCGCCAGGCTGCCGGGCTGGCGCTGATCAGCCGGAATGTCATGGTTAAGTTTGCCGATGAATGATTTGCGGGAAACGCCCACCACCAGAGGGCAATTGAATCCCTTGAAATATTCCAGGTTCTTGATCAAGCTCAGGTTGTGTTCCACGGTCTTGCCGAAACCGATCCCCGGATCAAGGGCTATTGCTTCGAGCATTATCCCGGCTTCCGCCGCGGTCTTTATTGAGGATTTAAGATAGGACCCCACCTCGGCCAGCAGATCATCATACTTCGGGCCTGACTGCATGTTCTCCGGCGTGCCTTTGATGTGCATCAGCACCAGGCCTGCCTTGGCGGCGGATACGGTGCGGGCCATTTCGGGATCAAAGTTGAGTCCGGAGATGTCGTTGACTATGGAGGCCCCGGCCTCCAGCGCCGCTTTGGCCACCCGGGATTTGTAGGTGTCTATCGAGACCGGCAGTTTCAATTTCGCCGCCAGTTGTTCTATGACCGGCAGCACCCTCTGCAGTTCCTCGTCCAAAGAGATCTTTTGGGCCCCCGGCCGGGTGGACTCCCCGCCGATGTCTATGATGTCGGCGCCCTCTTCGGCCATCCGCAGACCCTGTTCCACCGCGGTCTTGGGATCAAGATATCTGCCGCCGTCGGAGAAGGAATCCGGCGTGACGTTGAGGATGCCCATCACCAGGGGCTTGTGACTTACGTCAAGTTTGTATTTGCCGCACTGCCAGATCATCTATTGTCTGCCAATCTGCAAGCATAAAGCTTATAGCCTTAAGCTTTATGTTTTAGGTTTTTTCGTGATTTTTAGTGGGCAGTTTATCCCCGCCCCTTGATCAGCGACAGCGCCTCCAGCCTGGTGGACTCCCGCTTCATGCCGCCCCGGATGGCCGAGGTGACCACTGAAGATCCTGGCTTCTTCACCCCCCGCATGGTCAGGCACAGATGCTCCGCTTCCACCACGACCAATACGCCCAATGGTTTCAGTTTCTTCATCAGCAGATCGGCGATGTCCGCGGCCAGCCGCTCCTGCAGCTGCAGCCTCTTGGACATGACCTCCACCACCTTCACCAGACTGGAGAACCCGGTGATCTTGTTGTTGCGAGGAATGTAGGCGATGTGGACCCGGCCGAAGAACGGCAGCAGGTGGTGTTCGCAGAGCGAATGGAAGGTGATGTCCTTGACCAGGATCATCTCGTCCTCGTTCTTGGCGGTGTAGACCTTCAGCTCGTCGATGGGATCGGCCGACATGCCCGACAGAACCTCCTCGTACATCCGGGCCACCCGGCAGGGCGTGTCCAGCAGGCCCTCCCGCCGGGGGTCTTCGCCGATGGCCAGCAGCAGGTCTTTGACCGCCTGTTCTATCTTCGGCCCGTCGGGGGCCTTGATCTTAACTTTGGGCTTTGCCATTCTGCTTCTTCTCTTCCCCGTTCTTGTCGTTGGTCTTTGTCTCCCGGGCCGGCAGGGTCTGGCCCTTGATGATCAGCTCCACCTGCTCGCCGTCCAGGCATTCCCTCTCCAGCAGGGCGGCGGCCAGGTTCTCCAGGATGTTCCGGTTGTCCTTGAGCAGTTTGGAGGCCTTTTGGTTGGCGCCGTCCACCAGGGTCCGGATCTCGGAGTCTATCAGTTCTGAGGTGTGCTCGGAATAGTTCTTGATGTGGCCGAAGTCCCGGCCCAAAAATATCTCCTCGTCCTTCTTGCCGAAGGTCACCGGGCCCAGCTTGGAGCTCATGCCCCATTCGCAGACCATTTTGCGGGAGAGCTGGGTGGCCTGCTCGATGTCGTTGCCCGATCCGGTGGAAAGGTCCTTGAATATCAGCATCTCGGCCGCCCGGCCGCCCAGCATGATGGCCATCCGGTTAAGGCACCAGGTCCGGGAGTAGTTGTGCTTTTCGTCGGTGGGCAGGGAGACGGTGACCCCCATGGCCCGTCCCCGGGGGATGATGGTCACCTTGTGGATGGGGTCGGTGTCCTTGGTCAGCCGGCTGACCAAGGTGTGCCCGGCCTCGTGGTAGGCGGTCATCTTCTTCTCGTCGTCGGTGATCACCATGCTCTTGCGCTCGGCCCCCATCAGCACCTTGTCCTTGGCCTCCTCCATGTCCTGCATGTAGACCTTGTCGTGGTTCTTGCGGGCCGCCAGCAGGGCGGCCTCGTTGACCATGTTGGCGATGTCGGCCCCGGAAAATCCCGGGGTGCCCCGGGCCAGTATCTTCAGGTCCACGTCAGCAGCCAAAGGCTTGTTCTTGGTATGGACCTTCAGTATCCCCTCCCGGCCCACCACGTCCGGCCGGTCCACCACTATCACCCGGTCAAAACGCCCCGGCCGCATCAGGGCCGGATCCAGCACATCGGGGCGGTTGGTGGCCGCCAGAATAATCACCCCCTCGTTGCCGGCAAAACCGTCCATCTCCACCAGCAGGGCGTTCAGGGTCTGCTCCCGCTCGTCGTGGCCCCCGCCCATCCCGGCTCCCCGGTGGCGGCCCACCGCGTCTATCTCGTCGATGAAGATGATGCAGGGGGCGCTGCGCTTGCCCTGCTCGAACAGGTCCCGCACCCGGGCCGCACCGACTCCCACAAACATCTCCACAAAATCGGAACCGGAGATGGAGAAGAACGGCACCCCGGCCTCCCCCGCCACCGCCCGGGCCAGCAGGGTCTTGCCGGTTCCCGGCGAGCCTAAAAGCAGGGCCCCCTTGGGTATTTTGCCGCCCAGCTTGGTGAATTTTTTCGGCTCTTTTAAGAAGTCTATGATCTCCCTCAGGTCGGTCTTGGCCTCGTCGGCCCCGGCCACGTCGCTGAAGGTGACCTTGATCCGGTCCTGGGAAAGCTTGGCCTTGCTTTTGCCAAAGGAGAACACCCCCTTCTGTCCGCCCTGCATCTGGCGCATGAACAGGAACCACAGCACGCCCAGCACTATCAGAAAACCGTAGTTCATCAGAAAGGCCACCAGGCCGCTGGGCTCGGTGGACAGGGCCTTGATCCTGACGCCCCGGGCCTCCAGCTCGGCTATCAGGTTCGGGTCCTCGATCGGCAGAAAGGTCTTGAACTTGGGGTATTCCAGCCTGACCCCGGCCTTGACCTCCATCTTGGGGGACTTGAAATCTCCCTTGACCTCCCGCCCGGTGAAGATCACCTGGGTGATGTTCCCGGCGTTTAGCTCCTCCCGGAACTGGCTGTAGATGATGTCCATCTGCCGGTCCCTGGGCTTGGAGAACAGGTTGTACAGCGATATGGCCAGCATCACCAGTATCACCCAGATCAGCACCGACCGGATGCCTTCGTTAAAACCCTTGGGGCCGGTGAGCCTCTTAAGTCCCTTGCCGCCTTTATTCCCTTCCGCCATTATTCCTCCTCAATCCAGCTTATGTAAGGCAGGTTGCGATGGAGCTGATTGTGATCCAGCCCGTAACCCACCACGAATTTATCGGGTATGTTAAACCCCTTGTATTTTACCGGCACCGGCATCCGCCGCCGGTCCTTCTTTTCCAGCAGGGTGCAGACCTCGATGGAAGCGGGGCGCCGGGTCCTTAAGTTCTTTAAAAGATAGGACAGGGTCAGTCCGCTGTCCACGATGTCCTCCAGCAAAAGCACATGCCGTCCCCGGATGCCGGTGGAGAGGTCATGGTTGAGCCGCACTACGCCGGATGTCCTGGTGCTGCCCTTGTAGCTGGCCACTGCTATGAAATCCACCTCCACCGGGATCGAGATCTCCCGCACCAGGTCGGCCATGAATACGAACGATCCCCGGAGCACGCCCACCAGGATCAGGTCCTTTCCCTTATAGTCGGATGAGATCTTCCGGGCCATCTGCTTCACTTTGGATTGGATCCGGGCCTTGGAGATCAGCACCCTGCTGGTCTTCAGTTCTTTATTCACTACTATCACTACCTTGGCAATTTTTATAAGGAAACCAGGAAGCCCGGAATTTATCGTCTTTCAATAGATTTTTTGTTGTCACCGTTCTCCTTGGTATTTTTAGAAAACATAAAACCCAAAGTTTTCCTGCCCTCCTGGATTCCTTATAGTTTCCGTTATTTTATGGTTAGAAACTCCAGGCATAGCACCTTTTTGGTTCTTACCGTGACGGGGTATGCATCAGACCTCCTGATACCGCAGAGCCAGACCACGGTTTTTCCCCGGCGGATCAGCGGCCAGCCCGCCCTTTGGGCCTGGGGAACCCTGGCCTCTATGAAAATGTCCTTGATCTTCTTGTCCGACCTCTGTCCGAAGAGTATCATCCGGTCCCCGTCCTTTTTGCCCGCGATCTGCAGAGGACCCCCGTCCATTATGGCAGCGTCGAAGCAGGCCAGATCCGGCGGGCATTTATTGATATTCCGGACATCCCGCTTTTCGGCCAGCCGGGCTTTTATGGAATATGCTCCGGCCCTGGTGGTTCCCGGTATCTTCAGCGCCCCGGCTTTAAGCCCCGGAATCTGATTTTTGTTTTCTGCCTTTGCCGCAATAGCGGCACCCCGCTTCAGCGGTGGTGTTTTTCTTACAGTCAGCACCGCCCGGCCGTATGTTTTCTCGATCCAGATATCGCCGGACAAATTGACCTTGGCCCCCGTCCGTCCCGTGTAAATCAGTTCCAGGGCAGTGGAGATATGCAAAAGATCCGGCACCGCCCCCCTGCCTAAAAGCAGCTCCGAACAGTGTCGTAATATATTATGCTGTAACCCTTTATTATATAACTTAAATTTTGATAAATCAATAGCTATTTTGGATTTATCGCATTTTGTACACGAGCAAAAAGCCTTTTCAACCTGTTCATTTATGATCTCCAGATCGTGCTCCACATTCCCCGCCAGCTGGGACAAAGCCTTCTTCACTTGGGGATTATAATTTTCCAGCAGGGGCATCAACTGGTGGCGGACCCGGTTGCGGAAGAACTTTGGGGAACTGTTGGAAGCATCCCTGCGCCCGGCCAGTTTGTGCTGTTTAAGGTAGGTTTCAATCCTCTCCCGGCTGCAGCCCAAAAGAGGCCTGATATACCGGCCGTTGATCAAGGGGATCCC
>JAURWH010000091.1 GCA_030655055.1 bacterium | reverse complement strand
TATGTCAACACCACCATTCCCGATTACCATTCGGACAAGGCCACCGGCAACATAACCACCGGGGTCTTACTGGGCGGAACGGTCACCATCGGGCTGGGACTGGCCCTGATGGCCGGTTCGGCGGGGCTGGCTTATTACCTGAACGACAGGCTGTGCCTGATCGCCGCCGTCTGCGCCCTGCCGTTGTTCCTGATAGCGGTGGTCACCGGAAAGATGCGCTGGACCATGATGTCCTACCAGGGCGGCTCGCTGGTGCTGGTGCTGCTGGTGGGAATGATGCACCCGGTTTTCTTTTTACTGCTATTGGGCACCTACCTGGCGCTGAAGGTCTATCATAAGAAGCGGTTCAACATGGACTACCCGAAGTTCGCCGACCGGGGCTGATCTGCCACAGAGACACAGAGACACAAAAATCTATATGGATATTGGCTGATAATGGTTAAAAGCGGAGAGGCGATATGAGCATCAGAAGATCCATCATTGCCGGGAGCTGGTATCCGGGCGAGGCGGCCAAGCTTAAAGCCGAGGTCGAAAAGTACCTGGCGGCGGCCCAGACATATCCCACGGATTCCGAACTGCTGGGGATAGTGTCTCCGCACGCGGGATTGATGTACTCCGGGCCGGTGGCGGCCTATGTCTACAAGAATCTCAAAGGCCTGGGGATCAAGACCGTGGTGCTGATAGGCCCCAGCCACCGCGCTAGTTTCGAGGGTTCCGCCATATACGCCTCAGGAGAATGGGAGACCCCGCTGGGAAAAGTGGAGATCGACTCTGAACTCTGCCAGAAGATCATCAGCCAGGACCAGACCCATATCAAAGACCTGCCGGCGGCCCACGCCCAGGAGCACTCGCTGGAGATCCAGCTGCCCTTCCTGCAGACGGTATTGGATCCCGGCTTTAAGATCGTTCCCATCATGGTGTCCAACCATTGTCTGGCTTCCTGCGAGAGGCTGGCCCATTCCATAGTTCATGCGCTCAATGGAAACTGTGAAGGGATAATGCTCTTGGCCTCCAGCGACCTGTCCCACTTTCACTCCCAGGCCGAAGCCAAAAAGCTGGACCAGAAGGTGGTCAAGGCGATCGAGAACTACGATCCCGAAAAACTGGCCGGGGAGCTGGCCTTCGAGAAATGCGAGGCCTGCGGGGGCGGACCCATAGTAACCGTGATGATCGCCTGCAAACTGCTGGGGGCCGATAAGGGCGTGGTTTATGATTACCGGACCTCGGGAGATGTAACGGGCGAGAAGGAGCAGGTGGTGGGGTATCTGGCAGCGGGGCTCTATAAAACAAGGTTCTAAAAGTTGAAAAGGTTGAGATGAAAGACGGGTTGACGGCGGAAGAGAAAAGGGAGCTTTTTCGGATAGCGCACCAGTCCATCGAGGCCGAGGTCAGGGGACTGCCCAAGCCGAAGTTCACGCCGTTGACTCCAAAACTGGCCGAGCTGCGCGGGGTCTTCGTCACCCTGAAAGAACAGGGGCAGCTGCGGGGCTGCATCGGGTACATTGAGGGCATCAAGCCGCTGTACCTGGCGGTGGCCGAGATGGCGGTGGCCGCGGCGGTAGACGATCCGCGCTTTCCCGGGGTCGCGGAAGCAGAACTGCCTCATTTGGAATACGAGATCTCGGTGCTGACGCCGAAAAGGCAGATAGGTTCTCCAGAAGAATTCATTCCCGGACAGCATGGGATAATAGTCCGGCGGGGCGGGCGGTCCGGGGTGTTTTTGCCACAGGTGGCAACAGAGGAGGGATGGAACCGGGAGGAGACCTTGAATTACCTCTGCGCCCACAAGGCGGGCCTGCCGGCCGGGGCCTGGAGGGAGAAGGAGACCAAGTTGTTTGTGTTTGAGGCGGAGGTGCTGGAAGAAAAGGATTAAAAATAATTTTCAGGCAAGTTATGTCAATAATTAAGAAAATTAACCAATCCACCAAACCTTTTGTATTCTTTCATACGTGGACTGTTAGCGAAAGTTTGCTGAAACAGGCAATTACCGAACAAAAAAGTATGGACTTAGATGTTTGTGTGGATAATGACAAGCCATATCTTGGGCATTCGCGAGAATACCATGAAAAAAGCGGAGAACCCTATTTTAAGTCACTTCCTATTTGGGATGCAGTTGACAAGGTTGCACAGTCGGACATTTTTGCTATGATAGATTGTAAGCACTATGATGCCTGGCCAGTAATCGAAGAAGTTGTAAAGAAAATAGGTTCTGATAGATGTATTGTTGGCGGTTATGTATCAGAGTTTAAATTCGGTTACAGCCGTGGAGATAATGAACCTGATTATCTTTCCGAGTGGTCGCCAATAGAAAAGCTTAAGTCAATTAAAATGAAATACCCTTCGGTTACAACAACCGCCTGTGTGAAATGGCCTCCAGTAGACATGCTGACTAACAATAGGTATCGGAGGCTTGTTGAATATATTATTGCGGTTTCGAAGGATAATAATATTGATACAATTTGCCTTGGTGTACCCGATGACACTATAACTGATCAATGGCTTAGACATTTCAAAAAAGAAAATATCATGCCACATATTGTAATTGACAATGCGGATACAAGTAAATTAACTGAACTGTATATTGGAGAAACCGATCATTTAGAACGGACTACGGTAAGTTCAACTTTATAAGGTATAACATGCGCGATAATCAAATAATCGAAACCATGACCGGGCTGGCCGAAAAGCTGGGCCTGTCCATCAAATTCGACGAGTTCGACGGCCGGGGAGGCTGGTGCAAACTCAAGGGCACCGAGAAGATCATCATCAACAAGCGGATGATGCCCAAGGAGCAGACCCGGATCCTGGCCCAGATCCTGGCCCGGTATCCCACCGAGGAGCTGGCCATGCCGCCCCGGGTCCGCCAGCTGATAGACGACGCCAAGGAGGATTTGCCGGAAAAAGAGGAGCCGCAGACCGAAATGGAGGTTGAGGAAAAATGAGCCTGTCCAGCTGCCGGGAATGCAAAAAAGAGGTCAGCCCCAATGCCATGCGCTGTCCTCACTGCGGGGCACCCCAGCCGGCCAACCAAACCTGGAACGGATGGGGGTTCGACTGGAAGTCCAAAACATCCTACTACGGCTGGCCCTTGGTCCACGTCTCGGTCGGCAAGGACAGGAACGGACACCTAAGGGTGGCCAAAGGCTGGATCGCCATCGGGCAGTTCGGCATCGGCGCCATCACCATCGCCCAGTTCGGGGTGGGGATAGTGTTCGGCTTCGGGCAGATCATCCTGGGAACCACGGCCATCGCCCAGATCGCGGTGGGTCTGCTGTTCGGGATGGGGCAGCTGGCCACCGGTTACATCGCGGTGGGACAGATCGTTTTAGGATACTACGGCCTGTGCCAGTCCGGCTTGGCGGCCCACCTGTGGAGCCAAAAATTCAGGGACCCGGAAGCGGTGCGGTTCTTCAAACAGCTGTCGGAATATCTGCCCAAATGGTGAAACGTGAATCCGACTACGCCCTGCCTACGCCAAGGCTTTGGCTGACATGCAAGGCTACGTCGGACAAGCTGTGAAATGTGAAACGTATACGCTGAAGGCTGAACAAGAAAAGCTAAACTGTAAACTTGTCAACTGTAAACGTCAAACGCTAAACACCAAACGATTACAAATGCCCAACAGCAAAACAAACATCTCACTGTCCGAGCAGGCCACCAGTTTTACCAAGGACTTCCTGGACCTCTGGGTCTTTGACAAGGAAGGGACCAAGATCGGGCGGGTGGCCGACCTGGCCATTACCATGGGCGAGGAATTCCCCAATGTCTCCTCGCTGGTGGTGGCGGTCAAGCTGAGGATCAGCCTGTTCGGCTCGGCCAAGTTCGAGGCCATCATTCCCTGGCGCCAGGTGAAAAGCCTGGATGAGGACGGGATCGCCCTGGGCATCGCCTTCAGCGAAGTGAAGACCGGCAAGCTGAACCAGAGGGAGCTGCTGTTGAAGAAGAACGTGATGGACCAGCAGATAGTGGACAACGAAGGCCGCAAGATCCTCCGGGTCAACGACGTCAAGCTGAAGGCCTTCAACGAACACCTCCGGCTGGTTGGGGTGGAGACCGGCATCAAGGGCCTGTTGTACCGGCTGGGGGCTGGGCGGCGGCTGGTGCGGGTGGCCAATCTGCTGAACGTGAAGATCATGGAAAACATCATCATGTGGGACCTGGTGGAGCAGTTCGACAACGAAATGAAACGGATAAAACTTTCCATCTCCCAGGAGATGCTGAAGGACCTGATAAACCTATGAGATACCTATCGCACTATCTTCACCGCCAGGTGCATTTCAAAAAACAGCATCTGGGCGAACTGGTGGACTGGGTCATGAACGCCCGGCCCACCCAGGCCGAACTGGCCGGTCTGGTGATCCTGGACAATGAGGGACGGGAGAGGAGCATTTCCCTGAACGACGTGGAATCGCTGGGCCACCGCTACATCTATCTGAAACGGAGCCTGGGCGAATGCCCGGAGCTGGCTCCGGCCGATGACCAGATCCGGCTGGCCGAGCACATCCTGGACAAGCAGGTGGTGGACACCAGGAAGAAAAAAGTTTACCGGGTCAACGACATCGAAGTGGAGCAGGAGGGCGAACGCTTCCTGGTGCGCTGGGTGGACGCCGGGCTGGCCGGGCTTTTGAACCGGCTGGGCCTGCCGGAATCTCTGCAGCCCAAGCCGGGAAAGATGCAGCGGCGGATAGCCTGGGCCGACGTGGAGCCGCTGGATCCCGACCTGAAATCCAGCTTTGAAAAGCTTTCCAAGATGCATCCGGCTGACATCGCCGACATCGTGGAGGAGCTGGGGGTCACCCAAGGGGCGGATCTTTTGGAGCGGCTGGACGACGAGACCGCGGCCGAGACCCTGACCGAGGTGGAGCCGGAGATGCAGAGCGACATCATGGAGGAGATCAAGCCCCAGGACGCCGCCGACATCATCGAGGAGATGGAGCCGGACGACGCCGCCGACCTGATCTCCGACCTGCCCCAGGAGACCGCCCGCCAGATCATGAACGAGATGGAGTCCGAGGAAAAGGCCGAGGTCCAGGAACTGCTGCAGTACCCGGAGGACTCGGCCGGAGGCATCATGAACAACGATTACCTGGCGGTGACCAGGGGGCTGACGGTGGAGCAGGTGCTCAATAAGTTCCGGGCCGACCAGCCCGAGCCCGAAGTGGCCTATAACCTGATCGTGACCGAGGCCGGGGAAAAGCTGGCCGGGATGCTGTCTCTGCGCGACCTGGTGGTGGCCCAGCCCCAGTCCAAGATCGACGACCTGATCGCTCCCGACACCCCCTCGGTCCGCCCGGATACTCCCTTAAGCGAGGTGGCTGACCTGTTCTCCAAGTACGACCTGGTGATGCTGCCGGTGGTGGATCATGCCCGGCAGGTGCTGGGGGTGATCACGGTGGACGATGTGATAGAACTGATGGTCCCGGAAAAATGGAAACGCTCCCACCGCAAACGCCTGATCTGACATGAAGAAACTCTGGATAAAATTGGTGCTGATCTTCGGCATAGTGGGGCCGGGCCTGATCACCTCCTTTGCCGACAACGACGCCGGAGGCATCACCACCTACTCCATCGCCGGGGCCCGCTACGGGTATTCCCTGCTGTGGATGCTGCTGTTGATCACCTTCGTGCTGGCCTTCTTTCAGGAGATGGTGGCCCGGCTGGCGGCGGTCACCGGCAAGGGGCTGTCCGACCTGATCCGGGAGGAATTCGGCCTGCGCTGGACGCTGTTTGCCATGATCGTCCTTTTGGTGGCCAATTTCACCACCACCATCGCCAATTTCGCCGGGATCGCGGCCAGCCTGGAGATCCTGGGGGTCAGCAAATACATCTCAGTTCCGGTGACGGCTTTGGCCCTCTGGCTTTTGGTGGTCAAGGGTTCCTACCGTTTTGTGGAAAGGTTCTTCCTGATAGTGGCCCTGTTTTTCGCCGCCTATGTCATCGCCGGGTTCATGGCCAAGCCGGACTGGGGCCTGGCGGTGGGCAGCCTGGTCAAACCGACCCTGGTCTGGAAGGCGGATTACTGGGTGATCTTCATCGCCACCATCGGCACCACCATCACCCCCTGGATGCAGTTCTACCTGCAGTCCTCGATCGTGGACAAGGGGATCACCATGAAGCATTACAATTACGCCAAGCTGGATGTGTTCGTGGGGACCTTCTTCACCAATTTCATCTCCTTTTTCATCATCGTCACCTGCGCCGCCACCCTGTTCAAGGCCGGCATTCCGGTGCACAACGCCGAGGACGCCGCCCTGGCCCTGGCCCCCATCGCCGGAAAATATTCCTCGGTGCTTTTTGCCCTGGGACTGTTCGTGGCCTCGATGATGGCCGCCTCCATCGTGCCCCTGTCCACCTCCTACGCCATCTGCGAGGCCTTTGGGATGGAGACCGGCATCAACAAGAACTTCAGCCAGGCCCCCATATTCTTCAGCCTGTATACCCTGCTGCTGATACTGGGCGGGGCGGCCATCCTGATCCCCGGCCTGCCCCTGATCAAGGTGATGTTGTTCGCCCAGACGGTGCAGGGCGTCCTGCTGCCCATCATCCTGATCTTCATCCTGCTGCTGTTGAACAACCGGGACGTGATGGGGAACCATGTCAATTCAAAATTCTACAACATCGCCGCCCTGATCTCGGTGGCCGGGATAGTGCTGGCCTCGCTGATCCTGCTGGTGCTGACGCTGATGGGAAAGACCTGATCCACTAAATGACTGAAATGACCAAAAGGTCATAAAGGTTGAAAATGACAGGGCAGAAAGGCTTACAAATGAAAATAGCCGGGTATATAGTCGCATCCATCCTGATATTCTTCGGGGTGCTGTTCATGATGTCGGCCCGGGACGAATATACCGCCAATCCGGGCAGCCGGATCATCACCGGGCTGGCGCTGATCGGGACCGGGATCGCCATTGCGGTGGTGCTCAAAAAAAGCCAGCCCAAACCGGCCCAGAAGATCGAGATCGTCCAGAAGATAGACCTGGCCGGGAAGTCTTTGCCCGAACAGATGAAGTGCAAACAATGCGGGGCGCCGCTCTCCAAGGACACTGTGACTGTGAAGGAAGGGGCGGTGTTCATCAACTGTCCCTACTGCCAAAGCACCTACCAGATAACCGAAGAACCGAAATGGTGAAAAGATGAACATAGAAGATCAGGCCAAACACTATTTCAACAACGGCTACAACTGCGCCGAGTCGGTGCTATTGTCAGTCTGCGGTCAGATGGGATATGATCCCAAGGAGTACGGGATATGCATACCCCGGATGGCCACCGGATTCGGCGGCGGAATCGCCCGCAACGGCGGTCTCTGCGGGGCATTGTCCGGGGGGCTGATGGCCCTGGGTCTGGCCCTGGGCCGGGATGTTGCCCAAGAAAGCCGGGACCCCTGTTATCCGGCGGCAGACCAGTTCTACAATGAATTCGTGGAAAGGTTCGGCCATTCCACCTGCCGGGAACTGACCGGACTGGACATGAAGAACGAGCCGGACCGCAAAAGGTACATGGACGTCATCCACCAGGAGCGGTGCAATCCGATGGTGGCCTGGTCGGCCGGGAGGGTGATGGAGTTGATCGGGGAGCATTCCCAGGGAAAACCGGGGCTGGCCTGATTCCCTCTATTAAAGAAACATCCCGGGGGCGTTCTGACAAAGCGGCCCCGTTATTTATTTACTGATATGAGCCATTTACCTACCACCAAAAAAGAAATGCAAGCCCAGGGCTGGGATCAATGCGATGTGATCCTGGTCACCGGCGACGCTTATGTGGACCACCCTTCGTTCGGGGCGGCGGTGATCGGGCGGGTGCTGGAGGGTCAGGGTTTCAAGGTGGGCATCATCGCCCAGCCGGACTGGCGCAGTCCCGCCGATGTCATGCGGTTGGGGAGGCCCCGGCTGTTCTTCGGGGTCACCTCCGGGAACATAGACAGCATGCTGCACCATTACACCGCCAACAAAAAACTGCGGCACGACGACCCCTATTCCCCCGGCGGCCGCCACGGTCTGCGCCCCAACCGGGCGGTGATAGTTTATTCCAACCTGATCCGCCAGTCCTGCAAGGATGTTCCCATCGTACTGGGCGGGATAGAGGCCTCCCTGCGGCGGCTGGCCCACTATGATTACTGGGACGACGCGGTGCGGCGCTCGATCCTGTTCGATGCCAAAGCCGACCTGCTGGTCTTCGGGATGGGGGAGAGGGCGGTGGGCAGGATAGCTCAACTGCTGAATACTGAAGATGGCCCTTCGACCGGGGCTTCAGCACGCTCAGCCTGGCAGCTCAGGGCAAGAATACAGAATATCGAATTGATGAACGTACCCGGAACTGCCATCATCTGCCGAAATTCGGACCTTCCGAAGTTCGGATCTTCCGAATATGCCGAGTTGCCGTCGTTTGAGGAAGTATCGGCATCAAAGGAAGTATTCAACCAGGCTTTTGTCATTGCGTCCAGCGAGGCCAATCCGCATTTCGGGAAAAGGCTGCTGCAAAAGCACGGGGACAGGTACCTGCTGGTAAATCCCCCGGCCATGCCTTTGGATACCGAAGAGCTGGACGCGGTCTATTCCCTGCCATATCAGCGCCAAGCTCATCCTTCATATAAAGAACCGGTCCCGGCCCTGGAAACGGTCAAATATTCCATCACCTCACACCGGGGCTGTTACGGAGGCTGCAGCTTCTGCACCCTGTATTTTCATCAGGGCCCGGTCATCCAGTCGCGCAGTCCGGAATCGATCGTAAACGAAATAAAACTTCTGGCCGGAGACCAAAATTTCAAAGGCGTCATCAGCGACATCGGCGGGCCGACCGCCAACATGTACGGCACCGGGTGCAAAGCGGATGGCCGGGAGAAATTCTGCCGGAAGCCCAGCTGCCTGGCGCCGCAGATCTGCGAAAACCTGAAGCCGGGACAGCATCCCAGCGTCAAGCTCTGGCACGAAGCCCTGAAAGTGCCGGGAATGCGGAAGGTCTTCGTGGCCTCCGGGGTGCGCTACGACCTGGCGCTGCACGACCGCAAATATCTGAAGGAACTGATACAGGAGCACACCGGGGGGCACCTTAAGGTCGCTCCGGAACACTGCTCGTCTTTCGTCCTGAAACAGATGAACAAACCGGGCATCAATACTTTCGTAGAATTCCTGGAGATCTTCCGGCGGCTGAGCAGGAGGGAGCAGTATCTGGTGCCGTACCTGATATCCAGTCACCCGGGCTCCCGGCTGGAGGACATGCTGGAGCTGAAGCGCTTTCTTAAAAAGAACGGTTTGGCCGTGGAGCAGGTCCAGGATTTCATCCCCCTGCCCATGACGGCCTCGGCCGCCATGTATCATACCGGCAAGAACCCCTACACCGGGGAGGAATTATTTGTGGAAAAAACTGCGGCCGGGAAATTGAAACAGAGGTATGCGCTGGATGCCAACCAGGACGAAGGATGGGAAGGGGCTGGGGATTATGAAAGAAAACGCCAGCCCGGCAAACATATTAAGAGGCAATCATGAGAAAGCCAGCCAAAAACAAATGGGCCAAAGGTCTGTACAAGAAGGCGATCATTGATCCGAGAAAGTTTATGTGGGAGCCGGAATACGTGGCCCTGCTGGCCAAATGGGTGGGGTTCAAACAGGGCCAGACCGTGGTTGATGTGGGATGCGGCTTGGGCTACCTGGGGACCATATACTGGCCGTTCTTTGGCAAGGGCGGCAAATATTGCGGAGCGGATGTCAGCCCTAAGCTTATAGCTCAGGCAAAAAAGAAGGCAAAAGACTGGGCCAAGGGCGGGAAAACGGAATTCAAGGTTGGGGACGCCTATAAATTGCCATATCCGGATGAATCTGCAGATGCCGTAATGTGCCAGACCCTTCTGATGCACTTGTCCGATCCTTTGAAAGCCGTCAAAGAGATGTACCGGGTCTTAAAGCCGGGAGGCGCCGTGCTGTGCAAAGAGCCTGACAATCTGTCCTGGTCTTTACAGCACATCCTTACGTCACTTCCGGAATTACCCATGGAGGATGAACTGTTTTTTCGGAAAATTGATTTTATTTATGCCAAGGGCAGGGCTAATTTGGGGCAGGGTTTTCTAAATGCGGCCCCCCGGGTTCCGCTGTGGCTGAAAGCAGCCGGGTTCAGTCAGATTGACGCCAAGATAGCAAGCCAGGCATCGCTGGGTGTTCCGCCGTATGAAACACCAAGGCAAAAGCACGAGGTCGCCGAGAGGAAGGAATTGATATGCAGGAGCAAGAAACCTGATTATAAAAGACAGATAAGCGATAATTTCAAAAAAACATTCTTTGCCGGGGGAGGAACCCAGTCTGATTATGATAAGTACCTAAAATTGCGTAAAAAAATCAAACCAAGGAAAAAACTTTATGAACAACAAATAAAGACCGGCTCATATTTTTGGTTCAATGCCCGGCAGCTTTTTGCAATAAAGGGAAATAAACCACGATAGTATATTGTAAAAGTTGGAAGATCTTAAATCCAATGAAATTAAGAGGCAATCATGAGAAAGCCAGCCAAAAACAAATGGGCCAAAGGGTGGTATAAGAAAAGGATCATTGAAGAGCGGAAATTCTTATGGGAGCCCGAATATGTGGCCCTGCTGGCCAAATGGGTGGGGTTCAAACAGGGCCAGACCGTGGTTGATGTGGGATGCGGCTTGGGTTACCTGGGGACCATATACTGGCCGTTCTTTGGCAAGGGCGGTAAATATTGCGGGGTGGATATAAGTCCCAAACTGGTAACTGAGGCAAAAAAAATATCACGAAACTGGGCCAAGGGCGGCACCACCGAATTCAAAGTAGGGGATGCATATAAACTTCCGTATCCCGACAATTATGCCGATGTGGTGATGTGTCAGACCCTGCTGATGCACTTGTCAGAACAGCAAAAAGCTGTAAATGAGATGTTTCGCATATTAAAGCCTGGTGGGGTAGTGCTTTGCAAGGAGCCGGATCATTTGTCAATGGCTTTGCAACGCGGGGTATCTTCATTGCCGGATATACCAATCGAGGATAATCTATTTTTTCGCAAGATGGCATACATTTGTGCCAAAGGCAGGGAAGAATTGGGGCTGGGCATTTCGGATACGGCCCCTCATGTTCCTTTGTGGCTGAAAGAGGCCGGCTTCAAGGGTATCGACGCAAAGATGAGCAGTCAGCCGTTTTTAATGATACCCCCATATGAAACGCCAAAGCAGAAGTATGATATCAGCTGGTGGAAGGAATCGGTTCGCTGCAGCGAAAAACCAAGTGAGAAGAAAAGGGAAAGAGACAA
>JAURWH010000090.1 GCA_030655055.1 bacterium | reverse complement strand
AAAGGGCGATTAGCTCAGTTTTGGTTAGAGCGCATGCTTGACATGTATGAGGTCACAGGTTCGAGTCCTGTATCGCCCACCATATAGAAAAAAGACCGACATCTTTTAGATTTCGGTCTTTTCAGTTTTGGTTAAAGCGTCCCGCCGTCGGGTGGCATAACAAGCTGGCTGCCGGCAGAGAGTCCTGTATCGCCCACCATAGTTATAAAACCCTTTTGCTGAAAGCGAAAGGGTTTTATTTATTGCCACCAATGCAAAAAGGGGCAGCCATAAGGCTGCCCCTTTTGCTGTCAGGTCTGGAATTACTTGATAACTACCATCTTCCCGATCCCGGAGAAGCCGTTGACCGCCAGCCGGTAGATGTAGATCCCGTTGGCCGCGCTCTGGCCCTGGTCGCTCTTTCCGTTCCAGCGCACCGAGTGCAGTCCGGCCGTCTGGCTGGCATTGACCAGGGTGGATACCAGCTGTCCCGCCAGGTTGTAGACCTTGAGGGAGACCAGGCCGGGAGCCGCCAGCTGATAGCTGATGTCAGCAGAATTCTTGCAGGGGTTGGGCCGGGCCTGGTTCAGGGAGTAGGCCAGGGGTTTGGTCATAGTCGACGGATCAGAAACGATCCCCGCTGGATCAAAGTACTCGTCGCAGCCGATGGTGGGGGTGGTGACGTTGCGGGCATCGCCGTCGATGTCGGTGGTGATCCAGGCAATGGGCTGGGCGAAGTTGCTGATGCTGTCCTGGGCGCCGGTCAGGTGCAGGTCGTTCAAGGACAGGAACACCGGCAGCACGCTGACGCTGTTCATATCCTGGCCGGTGCTGTCCCGCCATTGCATCAGGGACAGGGGCGTGGTTCCGTCGTCGTAGCTGGCCACGGTATCCTGAACGGCGGTGCGCAGCAGGTTGTTGTTGCTGACCAGGTTGCTGTCGCTGTTGACGCAGATGGCGTAGTTCAGGGCCGTGCCGCCGGCCACCGTGGTCCGGGCGTTGTAGAAGATGTTGTTGATCACCACCGCCGAGGTGTCATAGTTGTCCTTGTAGAAGGCGTAGCTGTATTCCGTGCTGTCGCTGCCGCCCAGGTATACCGTGTTGTAATAGGCCTCCATCCGGTTTTCGTCGCCCTCGTCCCATATGCCGTAGATCGGGGTCTGGCTGTTGCCGATCAGAGAGACCATGTTATTGTATACCTTATAGGTTCCGTACCCGTACCCGCCCTCGTAGTTGATCCCGACGATCTCGCTGCTGGAAAGATTTGAGTCCGGGCCGCAGGCGTAGATCCGGTTGTTGCGGGCGTATCCGCTGTCGCTGACGATCTCAAGGCCCCAGAAAGTGCCGCCATTGTAGTGGATGTTGGCTACAATGTTGCCGTCGATGTTGGCGTTCTCGCCGTTGGCTTCGATGGCCCACAGGTAGCTTGACGATCCCCCACTGAAGAACAGGCCCTTGGCGGAGTCGGTGGGATGGCCGATGATGTTGCCGCTGATGTCGGCGTTGCCGTTCCAGAAATAGATGCCTTCCAGGTAATTATAGGACGGATCTATGCAGCGGACATTCTGGATCACATTGCCCTGAACCAGGGCATGGCCGTCGTAAGTGAAGCCGAAGTCAAGGGCATCCACCTCATAATAAGCGATGGCGGGTGAGCCGCCGCAAAGCGAATCGGTGCCGCCGATGTAGTTGTCCTGAATGACAGCGTTGACCCCCGGTTCGTAATTGGAAGGCCATAATCCCAGGGGATACCAGTCATCGAGCGTATCCTGGATATAAAAGCTGTTGTTGGTAATGTTCCAGCCGTCGCCGAAGCCGTCCCAGATATCGATGCCGTAATAAGAGGTGTTGGCAAAAAGGTTGCCGTCAATGGTGATGTGGCTGTTGGGTTTGCCGTAGGTTCCATCGCAGACCAGCAGTTCATAGGGGATCAGGGCGGTGTCGCTGCGGTCGCCGATGATGTTATGTTCGAAGGCGATGTGGTGGTTGCCGGTGGTGAGATCGGTGCCGCCCAGGTAGACCACACAATCAGCATAGGGCGCCTTGGAGGCGCCGGCCTTTGATCCGGCCAGGTTTTTGTACCAGTCGGCCTTGGCCTGGGGGGGCAGCTTGCTGAAGTCCGGCTTCTTGGCGGATTTCTTTTTGGAGGATGTGGACCAGCCCTCGATCCGGCAATGACGCACCGTGTCGTAGCCGGCGTCGTTGTACATCGAGATGGCCGGGCCGCCGTCGGCCAGGTTGCGGAACAGCAGGTAGCGGCCCTCGCCGCCGAAGCGGCCGTCGATGGTCACCCGGTCGGCTCCGTTCAGCCGGATCAGGCCGCTGTCGACGGCGCCGGCGATGGTCCGCAGCACGGCGCTGTCGGGAGCGATGGTCAGGGTATAGCTTCCGAAATCCGTCAGGCCATGGCTGCCATCCTCATCCAGATCGGAGGTGATGACGGCCGCCAGATTGCCGCTCAGGCCCTGGAGACTTATGCTCTCGAACAGTCCGCCGGAATTGGTAAGGCTGTTGTAAGTCTGGCCGGCGCCGACCTCGACCGTTCCCGACAAAGCGTCAACCGTGGTGAAAGAAGTCAGGTTCTGGCGGGTGGTATCCGAAAGATAGAGCTCGGTTCCGGGCATGCCGTTGTAGCCCAGCGCCACCGCCCGGTAACTGGTCAGGGGATTCAGGCCGGTCACCGTGATGCCGGCGGAGTGGGCCGAGTCGCCGTTGTACACGCAGTACCAGCCGCTGCTGCCGATCTGGGAGCCGGACCCGAAGACGGTGCTGGCAGCATAGGTAAAGTTGTCGGAAGGCCAGGCCGAGCCGACCGAATCCTGGGCCAGAAACACCACGTGCCGGCGGGCCGAGCCATCCGCCCAGTTGATAGCAGCCTTGCTGCCTCCGATCGTCACGTTGATCTGGCTGTCCTGCTCGACCGGGCGCAGGGGCACGGTATAGACGGCGATGGCCGGCGAATGCTGGCTTAGGCCCAGGGTGTCCCCGCCGAAGGCGTTGACCCGGTAATAATAGGCAGAACCGTCAACCAGGCCGCTGACGACGGCCGAGGTGGCCAGCCCGGCGTCCTGCTGGTCCCAGCCGCTGACCAGTGTGTCGAACAGCGAGTCGGTGGCCACGTCGATGTAGTACTTGATTGGCGCCGGGCCAAAGGCCGGGGCCGACCAGTTGGCGGTGAAGCCGGAGTCGGTGACGCCGGCGGCCGGCAGGGACTGGGGCTGGACCATGGCATAGGATGCCGTCCAGGCAGTGTCAGTGAAATTGGTAATGATCCCGAAGTTGACATTGGTGGTCAGGTCGTGCAGAGTGTCGCCGCCGGTCTCGTCGAACCGGTAGTAGGCCACCAGGCCCGGAGTATCATCAGAGGGAATGGTATCGTTCATGGAGGCCTGGATCTGGGCCTGGCTGCGGGCCGTGTTCCAGATGCGGACCTCGTCGATCATCCCGTCAAAGGTGCGGTCGTTGTAGAGGAAGGAAGAACCCAGGTACAACTGAACAAGGGTTGCTCCGATCCCATTGGTGTTCGATCGCGAGGCTGCCAGTTGGCCGTCAACATACAGGTACTGCATGCTGCCGTCATAAACCCCGGCCAGGTGGTGCCAGCGCCCCAGCTCCATCACGTTAGAAGCAGTGATCTCACTCCAACCGTTGTTGCCGATATTGAAGTTGGCCGAGCCGTTATCGCCGCAGCGCAGCATGTAGCCGTTGTCGGGAGAGGCCTGTTCTTTTTCGATGATGCTCCCCTCCCAGATGTTGCTCCTCCAGGTGTCGGCCTTGATCCAGGCCTCCAGGGTTATGGCCCCGCCGGTTAGCTGCAGGGATGGATCATAGCCGCAGTCCACCCAGTCGTTGCTGCCGTCGAACCACAGGGCATTACCCGGCACTTCCTGGGCCAGGGCGGATGTTCCCAGCAGCACCAGCGCTGCCATGATAGCGAACCAAGTTTTCACGGGTGTGTCTCCTTGAGTTGTTTGTATGTGGTTGTTAAATGATCAATTTTAAAAGCATGGTCCAATAGATGGTTTTCCAGAGGAGGCCAATTATCTTGTTTCTGAAAACCAATAAACATCTGGCGATAATTCAACCATGAAGAGAATACCATTACCCATACATTTTATGTCATTTTTGGATAGATGTCAAGCAACCGGATGAAGCGTACCCCCGCCCGCCACAAATGAGAGACCTGCCCCCAAATAGTTCAATGCTTTTAGGGTAGTTATTCCTGCAAGCGGTCCATTGTTTGGCCCTATTTTTAATTTGACAAACCAGGCCGTTGGTGCTAAAATGGAATGGATAAAACAACGCAAAATGCAGATGAAACTTAACATAATCAGGTCCTTTAAAGCAGCTTCGGCAGGCAGGAAAACCGGGGCCGATGCCTTATAACAGGTGCGTTTTGGTTTAATTTGCCAGGCGCACCTTTTTAATTTACAACATATGGCGGGCCATGAAAGAAGAGTTTAAGACCATTTGCCGGATCCAGGTGCTGGACGCCGATATCTATTCGGCCAGGCAGCGGCTGGAGGCCATCCCCCAGGAGCTGAACGAGCTCAATCTCCGGGAGCAGGAGGGGGCCGGGGCCATGCGGGAGGTCGGGCAAAAGCTGGCGGAGAGCGCCAAGGTCAAAAAGGCCGGGGAGCTGGACCTGGAGTCAGCCTCCGCCGCTTTAAGAAAACTGCATGTTCAGCTGCCCCAGGTAAAGACCAACAAGGAATATACGGCCATGCAGCAGGAGATCGAGCAGGGCAAGGTGAATATCTCCGGAATTGAGGAAAAAATACTGCTGGAGATGGAGCATTTGGACGCCCTGGCCCTGCAGGAAAAGGAGTTCTCCCGGCAGTACGATCTCCTTAAAAAAGACCTGGACGGCAAAAGGAAAACCCTGCTGGAAGAACTGGCCATGATGGAAGCCCGGCTGACCGGCCTGCTGACCCAGAGGGAAACGGTGGTCAAAACCCTGCCGGCGGAGATCGCCTCGGTCTATCACCGGATCATGCAGGGGCGGCCCGGGACCGCGGTGGTCCCGGTCAGCGGGGCCTCCTGCGGAGGCTGCTTTGCCAATCTGCCGCCCCAGTTCATCAACGAGATCAAGAAAATGGAGAAGCTGATCACCTGCGAGACCTGCGGGAGAATACTGGTGTGGTCCCAGGAAGAGATTTGAACTGATTGGAATGTTCTATCCGCAGATTACGCAGATTTGACAGATCATTTCTCAAATAATAGTTTTAATGCAAGATTTATTGTGGACTCATAAAATATAAAACCTCAATCAGCAGTTAATTATTTACCGCTAGGTCAAGGAGGGAACATGGTCAAAAAACAGAACAAGATCTCGGCCAGACTTTCGCTGGTGCTGCGCAAGATAGCCAACGACCATCACCTGTCACAGGTGGCCGAGGAAGAGGGCTGCAGCCGGGCCGACCTGAAAGAGGCCTTGGTGGCATTAGCCGACAAGATAGAACAGGAGACCGGGGTGGACATTGTGACCCTGGCGGTGGACGGGGCGGCCCGGGGCAACCCCGGACCGGCCGGGGCCGGCGCAGCCCTGCTGGACAGCCAGGGGCGTTCCCTGGCCGAAAAGACCATGTATCTGGGCAAGGCCACCAACAACGAGGCCGAGTACCAGGCGCTGGTGATGGGCCTGACCCTGGCCCTGGAACGGGAACATCTCCGGATCCTTATCCAGACCGACAGCGAGCTGATGGCCAAGCAGATCACCGGAGAGTACAAGATCAAGGAACCCCGTCTGAAAATATATTTCACCCAGGCCCACTCCCTGCTGGAAAAGTTCCAGAAATGGGAGATCAAAGCCGTGCCCCGGGCCGAGAACCGCCTGGCCGACCGGTTGTCCAATATCGCCATTGACAAAGTCGCAAAGGAAGACTTATAATTAAAGGTTGGACTTCCCGATCCGCAGATTGCGCAGATTCACGCAGATTTTATTACAAGCCAATGGGAACAAATCTGGTAATCTGTGAAAATCTGTAAAATCTGTGGATAGGTTCCATGGTGCGTGAGAATAAATCAACCAAGGTAAACAGGAGAAAAACGGGCAGGATCGGGTGATCGCTCCCCGCCTCTGGCGGGGGGAGGAAAGTCCGAGCTCCGGAGGACAGGCAGCCCCGGGAATACCGGGGGCTTCGCCGGTAATGCGGCGGGGACGGAAAGTGCCACAGAAAATATACCGCCTCTCCCTCGGGGGAGGTAAGGGTGAAATGGCGAGGTAAGAGCTCACCGCCCGGTCAGCAATGTCCGGGGCCAGGCAAACCCCTGCCGGAGCAAGACCAAATAGATTCCGCCGCCAAAACCTTGTCCTTGTGGCAGGGTTTTAAGAAGGCCGGTCCGGCCGTAAAGCGGAAGGGTAGGTCGCTTGATCTCCCGCTGTAATGGCGGGGGGCAGATAGATGATCATCGTCCCGCCTCTGGCGGGATACAGAACTCGGCTTACAGATCCTGTCCGTTTTTGTCCTGGCTTAGGGTTACCATCAGAACCATTATAATTTAGCCACAAAAGCATGCCCTGAGTTGCACCGAAGGGGCACAAGGGGCACAAAATAAACCCGTTTGACGTTATTACGTAGTAACGCTACTACGCTTTTGTGGCTTATGTGCTTTATGTGGCCAATAATGGTAACTGAGAAAAATATCGTGGCTGAAAGGTTACCATAACTTGCAACTTTGAAAGTATTTTGCTTAATGGAAAAAAACTGGATCTATCCCCAGCCGGTGGAGACCGGACTGGTCAATAAAATTGCCGCTTCGCTGGAAGTTCCTTCCATCATAGCCAGGCTGCTGGTGGCCCGGGGGATCACCACCGGGCCCGAGGCCCGGCAGTTCCTGCGTCCCACCCTGAAGGATCTCCATGACCCGTATCTGATGAACGACATGGAAAAGACCGTGGTCCGGATAGAAGAGGCTTTGGCCGCCCGGCAGAAGATAATGATCTACGGCGACTATGACGTGGACGGCATCACCGGCACCGCCCTGCTGTGGCGCAGCCTGTTTGCCCTGGGGGCCGAGGTTTCCTGGTACCTTCCCAACCGGATCCAGGAGGGCTACGGCATCTCGGCTTCGGGGGTGGAGGAGGCCCAGCGCCGGGGGGTGAAACTGATCATCTCGGTGGACTGCGGCATCACCGCCCACCCGGAGGTGCTTTTGGCCAAAAGTCTTGGGATAGACTGCATCATCACCGACCACCACGAGACCAAGGACAGCCTGCCCGAAGCTATCTCAGTACTGGACCCCAAGCGGGGCGACAGCACCTATCCCTACCAGGAACTGGCCGGGGTGGGGGTGGCCTACAAGCTGATGCAGGCCCTGTACCGCCGGCTGGGAATGGAGGACGCTGCGCTGGAGCAGCACTTGGACCTGGTGGCCCTGGGCACCATCGCCGACATCGTCCCCCTGACCGGCGAGAACCGGGTGCTGGCCAAGTTCGGGATAGAGCGGATCAAGAACAGCAGCAAGCCGGGCATCAGGGCCCTGCTGGAGGTGACCGGGTTGTCCGGCAAGCCGATGGATTCCGGCCAGATAGTCTTTGTGGTGGCCCCCCGGATAAACGCCGCCGGCCGGATAGGCACGGCCGACCTGGCTTTAAAGCTTTTAGTGACCGAAAACCAGGACGAGGCCTTTACCATCGCCAGATCGCTGGATGAGGAGAACCGCAAGCGCAAGGAGATCGACGAGCTGATCCTGAACGAAGCCATGGATATGGTGGCACAGCAGGTCAACCTGAACAAGGAGCGGGTGATAGTGCTGTCCTCCGACACCTGGCACCAGGGGGTGATCGGGATAGTGGCCTCAAGGCTGGTGGAGGCCTTTTACCGGCCCACCATCCTGATCGCGGTGGACGGCGACAAGGGCAAGGGTTCGGCCCGCTCCATCACCGCCTTTCACCTGCACCAGGCCCTCAAGGAATGCCAGCAGCACCTGCTGGGATACGGGGGGCACAAATATGCGGCCGGCCTGTCGATCGATGCCGGGAGCATCCCCCAGTTCCGGACCGACATCAACAAGTATGCCGATGAGGTATTGAGCCCCGAGGATATGATCCCCAGCCAGACCCTGGATGCCGAGGTTGACCTGGACTCCATAGACCTGGAAACGGCCCAGAGCTTTTCCCTGTTCGCCCCCTTCGGCCCGGGCAACCGCCATCCGGTGCTGGTATCGGACCAACTGCGGGTGGTGGGCACGCCCTACATCGTGGGCAAGAATCATTTGAAATTCAAGGTCAAGCAAAACCAGAAGATATTCGACACCATCGGTTTTTCCTTCGGCGACCTCCTGGACGAACTGGAGGACCGGGACTGCAGCCTGGACCTGGCCTTTGTGCTGGAGGAGAACGAGTGGCAGGGCCGCAAAAAGCTGCAGCTGCGGGTCAAGGATATCAAGGTGCGGTAGCCGATAAAGTGAAGGAATATTTATTAGGAAGCCATGAAACCAGGAAGGTTTACCAGGAGGAATCCTATCGGTTACACGAAATCAAACAAGCATTTCCATTTATGCCAACCAAAACTAATTATCTATGCAAAATATAATAAATATTATAGAAATCATGGCATCAGCCACAACTACCGAAGTCCGGCAGGGAAGCAGGGAATCCTTTCCTGTCTTTCCTGGCTTCCTTATAGTTTTGGCTTATCTGGGTTAGGATGCAGAAGATCAAAACGCAGCACCATAAAACCGTCCTTTCTTCCGGACTGACCGCGGTCAGCGAGAACATCTCCGGGGCCGCCTCTATCGCCGTGGGGCTGTGGCTGGCCCGGGGCTCGCGCGACGAATCTCCCGCTACCCGGGGGATGTGCCACTTCATAGAACACATGGCCTTCAAAGGGACAAAGAACCGGAGCGCCCGGGACATCGCCCTGTGCCTGGAATCGGTGGGCGGGCACCTGGACGCCTTTACCTCCAAGGAGGAGACCTGTTTTTACGCCCGGGTCCAGCAGCGCCACCAGGCCCTGGCCCTGGAGCTGATAGCCGACATAGTCACCAACCTGAAGTTCGATCCCCGGGACGTGGCCCGGGAGAAAATGGTGATCGCCGAGGAGATCAAGAGTGTGGAGGACACCCCGGACGACCTGGTGTATGAGCTTTTTGCCGAGGCCATGTTCGACGGGCACCCCTTGAGCTTTCCCATCCTGGGCTCCAGGGAAAATTGCCGGGAGTTCACCGCCCCCAGGGTCAAAAACTTCTGGCGTCAATGCTACCGGCCGCCCCACATGATGGTGTCCCTGGCCGGCCAGGTGGATCACCGGGGTTTTTGCCGGATGCTGGAAAAGTATTTCCCCGGCCCGGCCCAAAGGCAGGAGCTGGCGGCCAAGCCCTTTGTCCCGGACTTCAAGCCTTCTTTAAAGATGCTGTCCCGCAAGATATCCCAGGCCCACATCTGCCTGGGGATGCCGGCCCTGGCCACCAACGATCCCCGGCGCTATGTCCTTCTGGTGCTGAATACCATCCTGGGCGGGGGCATGAGCTCCCGGCTGTTCCAGAAGATCCGGGAGCAAAGCGGGCTGGCCTACTCGGTCTTCTCCTTCACCGATCTTTACCGGGATACCGGGGTGCTGGGGGTCTATCTGGGCGTGTCTCCCGACAAGACGGACCAGGCCCTGGCCATGGCGCTCAAAGAGATCAGGCAAATGTCCAGGAATCCCGTTTCCCGGGCCGAACTGGACAACGCCAAGGAGCAGCTCAAGGGCGGCCTGTTCCTGGGGATGGAGAGCACCTCCAACCGGATGATGCGCCTGGCCAAGATGGCCCTGCACCACGAGCCCTACCTGACCCCGGAGGAGACCGCGGTCCTGATAGACCGGGTGACCATAGACCAGGTGCGGCAGATGGCCCAAAACCTGCTGGTGCCCCAAAAGCTGGGGGCGGCCATCCTGGGACCGTTGAACCAGAAGAAATATTCCCTGGCCAGACTGCAGGAACAGCTTTAAACAATTAACAGTGAACAATGAACTGTTAACAGTAAACGGATAACTGTAAACTGTAAATATAATCGACAGGCACCCAACGATAATCAGAAATAAAATCCAATGACCAATACACCAGAATTACCAAAGCTTAAAGACAAACTGCAGCGCCGGGAATATTTGGAAGTCTTGCGGAAAATGACCGGCGAGCAACGGGTGGTGCTGGGTTTTGAACTTCACGACCTGGCTCTGCGCCTGATGCAGGACGGGATCCGCGACCGGCATCCCGAATACGATGACAGGCAGATCCAGCAGGAAACTACCAAGCGCCTTTTGCGATGCAACAGATAGAATTTTTCACTTCGGTGATCCGGGCGCTAAACGAAATCGGCGTCCAGTACATGCTGACAGGCTCGGTGGCATCGAATTTCTACGGCCAGCCGCGGCTGACCCATGATGTAGACCTGGCAGTAGTCTTTACGTTTGGGCAGATAAAGGTGCTATCTTCGAAATATCCAGCGCCCCGGTATTATCTCAGCGAAGAGGCGGCGGCCGAGGCGGTCAAAACCAGGGCCATGTTCAATCTGATCGACTCGGAGACAGGACTTAAGGCCGATTTCTGGATTTATGATGAGGATGATGCCCTGAAACGTTCGGCTTTCCTCCGCCGCCGTCAGGCGGTGGTACTGGGTCAAAAAACATTCATTGCCACGCCCGAAGACATCATACTGCTGAAACTAGACTGGCACCGGCAGGGGGTAGAAAATACGGTTCAATTCAAAGACGCCTTGGCTGTTTGGGAGATACAACGGAAAGAACTGGATATGGATTATCTGCGATCAATGGCACGGTCCATTGGCCTAACTGAGTTATTGGCGTCCTTGGAAGCACAGGCGGTGACTGATTGACAAGAACCGGTCCTTGATCATTGCCGGGTCATGCACTTCAATATTCCGCGGTTTTCATAAATACAAATAATCATACAAGGGGAAACATCATGTCTGCCAAGTCAAAAGCCAAGAAGGCCGAGCTGATGCCGTCCAAACGTTCGGCGGCCATGCAGGCTTCGCCCATCCGCCGGCTGGTGCCGCTGGCGGACCAGGCCAAGTCCAGGGGAACAAAGGTCTACCACCTGAACATAGGCCAGCCCGACATCATCACCCCCAAGGAGATCATGGACGCCATCCGCAACTTCCGGGAGGAAGTGCTGGCCTATGGCCCCAGCCTGGGACTGCCGGAGCTGCGCCAGGAGATCAAGCGCTATTTTGAGAAACTGGACATCATGCTGTCGATCGACGACGTGATGGTGACCACCGCCGGATCCGAGGCCATAGTGTTCGCCCTGATGGCGGTGGGCGACCCCGGGGACGAGGTGCTGGTGCCCGAGCCCTTCTACACCAATTACAACGGCTTCGCCAGCATGGCCGACATCAAGCTGGTGGCGGTGCCCACCGACGTGGAGGACGGATTCGGCATGCCCAGCAAGGCCGAGTTCGCCAAACGGATCACCAAGAAGACCAAGGCCATTTTGTTCTGCTCGCCCAACAACCCCACCGGGGCGGTATTTTCCCGGGCCGACCTGGAGATGCTGTCCGGGCTGGCCAAAGAGAAGAACCTCTGGCTGCTGGCCGACGAGGTCTACCGGGAGTTCATCTACGACGGCGGCTACCATACCAGCATCCTGCACATCAAGGGGGCCGAGGACCGGGCCATCATGCTGGACTCCGTCTCCAAGCGCTTCTCGGCCTGCGGGGCCAGGGTGGGCTGCCTGGTCAGCCGCAACCCCCACATCATGCAGGCCGCGCTTAAGCTGGGCCAGGCCCGGCTCTGCCCGCCCACCATCGAGCAGGTGGGGGCCATCGCCGGATACAAGAACATCCACAAGTATTTGAAGAAGATGGTGAACGAGTACCAGCACCGCCGGGACATCGTCTGCGACGAGCTGGCCAAGATAGACGGCGCCGTGTTCACCAAACCCAAGGGGGCCTTCTACATCATGCCCCAGCTGCCGATAGATGATTCCAACAAGTTCGCCCAGTGGATGCTGACCGACTTTTCCCACCAGGGTGCCACCACCATGGTGGCCCCGGGAGACGGATTTTACGCCGACCCCAGCAAGGGCAAGCAGGAGATCCGGATCGCTTACGTTTTAAAGGGGGCCGACCTCAAGAAAGCCATGCAGCTGCTGGCCCTGGGGGTCAAGGCTTACAACGGAAGAAGGTAGGTCACAGGACAAAAGCAAGGGGCGATTTTAACGAATCGCCCTTTTGGCTTTTCTGCAAATAGATGTTGTCAAAAATCAGGACAGTTGTTATAATGTTAAAAATGGCATCATTAATTATTTATTAAACAAAAATGAAATCCGTCAAGCTCAAGATCACCAAGCTAAACTCTTTGGCACTGATCCCGGCCTATGCCACCAGGCACGCCGCGGGGATGGACCTTTGCGCAGCTTTGGAAAAACCAATGTCCTTAAAGCCCCGTGAGATCAAACTGGTTCCCACCGGCCTGGCCCTGGAAATTCCCGTGGGCTACGAAGGCCAGATCCGCCCCCGCAGCGGCCTGGCGCTGAAACACGGAATCTCCATCGTCAACGCGCCGGGAACCATCGACGCCGACTACCGGGGCGAGGTGGGGGTGATCCTGGTAAACCTGGGGGCAAAGGCCTTTAACATCAATCCCGGAGATAGGATAGCCCAGTTAGTAATTTCCCCAGTGGCCAGAGCTAGGCTATCTGAGGCCAAGGTACTAAAGAAAACCAAGAGGGGATCTGGTGGTTTTGGGCATACCGGCATAAACGGCAAGAAATGAGAACCGAAAAGGAAATACTTGACCTCATTCTTAATACTGCTAATGAGGATGACCGTATCCGTGCAGTAATTCTGAATGGTTCGCGCGCTGATCCCAATGCTCTCAAAGATATATTTCAGGATTATGATATAGTTTATCTTGTTACGGATGTAACGCAGTTAAGACGAAATTATGATTGGATCAAGCGGTTTGGCGAACTGATGATCCTGCAGACACCCGAAGACATGGAATATCCCCCACCGGCTGGTGGTGGCAATTACACTTACTTGATGCAATTTGTCGACGGTAACCGGATCGATCTTAGTATCTGTCCCGTCTCGCAGACAGGCAAGGTTACCAAAGACAGCCAGAGCCTTTTACTGCTGGACAAGGATGGGATTGCTGGGATACTCCCACCGCCAAGCGACAAAGACTATTTCCCTCGACAGCCATCAGAAAAACAGTTTGCCGATTGTTGCAAAGAATTTTGGTGGGTCTGCCCATATGTGGCCAAAGGCTTGTGGCGGGATGAATTGATATATGCCAAGCATATGCTCGACAATGTAGTCAGGGAACAGCTGGTGAAGATGTTGGAATGGCATGTCGGGATAAAAACAGGATTCTCTAAAAACCCCGGCAAAATGGGGAGGTATTTTAAAAACTATCTGGAACCTGAGATGTGGCAGCAATTGATAAATACTTATTCCGGTTCTGACTTAGAGGATATTTGGCAATCGCTATTCAACATGTGCACCCTCTTCAGGACAGTATCCACCCAGGTGGCGGGGCATTTTGACTATAAATATCCTTCTGAAGATGATAAAAAGGTCACGGCTCATCTGCACCATGTTAAGGCTTTATCAAAAGATGCTAAAACTATATATTAATCCCGTCTAAAGTAAATGTCTGAACACTCCAAACATTTCGCCTCGGCCCTGGCCGAGCCCAAGTTTGCCCTGTTCTCTGCCGGGCAGTTCATCTCCCAGTTTGGCGACTTTTTGGCCCAGATCGCCCTGATCGCGGCGGTGGGCGAGTTCACCACCCGGGCGCCTTTGGCCTATTCCCAGATCCCGGTGGCCATCGCCCTGCCGGCCCTGCTGTTCGGACCGTTCATCGGGGTGCTGATAGACCGCCGCTCCAAGCGCAGCATGCTGATGCTGGCCGACGGGGCCAGGGCCCTGATCATCCTGTCCATACCGATTCTGATCAAGCTCACCGGAACGGTGATAGTCCTGTTTCCCCTGGTCTGCCTGAACTACCTGTTCGTGCTGTTCGCCAACTCGGCCCGGGTGTCCTACATCCCCTACCTGGTGCCGCCGGAGAAGATCTTCGCCGCCAACGCGGTGATGGACTTCATCAACAAGCTGGCCGGGGTGCTGGGATTTGTGGGCGGGGGACTGTTGGTAGTGGGGCAGTTCTGGAAGCATTTGCACATAGAGCCCTGGGAGGCAGGGTTCTACCTGGACAGCCTTTCCTTTGCCGCCTCTTTGCTGACATTGGCCCTGATCAAATCCTATGAGAAATTGCCGGAGCGCACCAAAGAAGAGGGTTTTGGCCGGTTGTGGCAAAAGCGCTGGAAGAACATTAGAACCGACCTGGCCGAGCTGAAGCACGTCTATCAGTTGAACCCCAAGGTCCGCTTCGTCACCTTCTCCCTGCTGCTGGTGTCCATCTTCGGCGGCAGTCTGTATCCCCTGGTGATCGTGATCGCCCAGAAGGACCTGAAAGTGGGGGCCGGGACCAGCGGGGTCGGCTTTTTAGGCGGCCTGCTGGGCGGGGGCATGATGACCGGGGCCCTGCTGTCGGGTTTCCTGTTGCACCGGCTGTCCCGCCGCCACATCATCATCGGAGGGCTCTTCGGTTTAAGCCTGATGGTGATGCTGTTCGCCAAAAGCTCCAGCTACTGGCACCTGCTGGCCATCACCTTCATGGGGGGAGTGTTCCTGCAGCCGGTGATGACCGCCCAAAACACCCTGTTCCACGAGTCGGTGGACCGCTCCATCTGGGGGCGGATATTCTCGGCCCGGGACATCATCCTGGACGCCGGGTTCGTGGCCAGCGCCCTGACCCTGGGATTCCTGGCCCAATTAGTTCTGCCGGCCTTTGGCTCGGTGAACCAGGAACGGACCGTTCTTTTCTGGAGCGGCATTTCCCTGGCAGTCCTGACCCTGGCGGGTTTCCGGATCGTGCGCCGGCAGAAGAAGACCGAACGCAGTAATCCCGAAGCTGGATCAGATGTCTGACATC
>JAURWH010000089.1 GCA_030655055.1 bacterium | reverse complement strand
GGGAGCCTCGTTGGATCTGGGGAAATAACGGCCCCGGGCATCGCAGTAATATTCTATCCCCAGTTCATGGAAAAATTCCAGGGTCTGCTGCAGTTCAAACTGCGACAGCACCATGTCAGTCACCGCCGGAACCTGGGCGTGGAAGTGTTTTGGAGCCAGGTCGCGGTTGCTGAAATTGCAGCGTCCGTTGCCGGTGGCTAAAAGTTTGCGGCCCAGGGAGTGGTCCTTCTCCCATAGCCGCACTTTGGCCCCGCCCCTGGCGGCGGCAATGGCCGCCATTATCCCCGAGGCCCCGCCGCCTATTATCGATATTTCTTTTTTTGACATTACCTCTAAGCTCTAAGCTCTAAGCTGTATGCAATAAGCAGTAAACCGGAAATCGTGATTCGTTTTCTGCTTTCTGCCTTTATATTCCGTTCCCAGTTCCCTGCGTTCCGAGCCATTCCAGCCATTTGTCCAAGCCGTCACCTGTCTTGCAGGAGAGCCTGAAGATCGGAACGTTCGGATTGAGCCTTCTGATGTCATGCTCGGCCTTTTCAATGTCAAAGTCCACCGCCTGTAGCAGGTCTGTCTTGTTGATGATCACCGCCTGGGCCTCCGAAAAGATCAGCGGATACTTGGCCGGCTTGTCATGGCCTTCGGGGGTGGACAGCACCACCACTTTCAGTTCTTCGCCCAGGTCAAACTCGGCCGGACAGACCAGGTTCCCCACGTTCTCGATGAACAGATATTTCAGGCCGTCCAGGTCCAGGCTGCTTAAGACCGAGTCTATCATGTGGGCATCCAGATGGCACCCGCCCTCGGTGTTGATCTGAACCACCGGAACCCCCAGGGACTCTATCCTCCTGGCATCGTGGTCCCCGGTGATGTCGCCCTCGATCACCGCCAGCTTGTATTTTGGAAACAGGCCCTTGATGGTCTGCTCCAGAAAAGTGGTCTTGCCGGCCCCGGGCGAGGCGATCAGGTTCAGCGCCAGGATCTTCCGGGACCTGAACCACTGCCGGTTCAAGGCGGCCTGGGACAGATTCTCGTCCATGATGTTCTTTAAGATCTTTATCTCAGCCATTGTCCACTTCCATGCTGTCTATGTACATTTCCCGGCCCCCGGCTATTTGAACGTTAATCGAGCCGCAAAGGGAGCAGCCCAACCCCAAGTCCTGCTGTTCCGATTCCTTTTGGCACTCCCTGCAAAGAACTTTGACCGGCACCCACTCTATCTTCAGCCCGGCCCCCTCGGCGATGGTGCCTGAGGCCAGCAGGTTGAAATTCATCTCCACCGCCTCGGGCACGTAGCCGGTCAGCCGGCCGATCTTGAGATTGATCCGGGATACTTTAACCGCCCCGGCTTTTTGGGCCTGCTCCAGCACTATCTTGAAAAGGCTCTGGGTGATGGCCAGTTCGTGCATCAGCGGGTCTTTTTTAGCTTGTTGAGCTCGCCCCGGGCGTTTTCGTCTCCGGGATTGCGGGCCAGCCATTCTTCCAGGGTGGAGATGGCCTTGGCGGTGTTGTTTTGGGCCAGATAGAAGGTGTACAGCCGGCCGTACCCCTCGCCGAAATTGGGATTGATCTGGATGCCTTTCATGTAATAATACTCGGCCGAGTCCGGCATCCCGGCCTGCTGGAACGACATTCCCAGCTGCATCAGGATGTAGGGGTTGGCCGGGTCCTTCTGCATCACCTTGCGGAAATAACCCAAAGCCTTGGGAAACTCGCCCAGCTCGGCGTAGGTCACTCCCAGCCAGTTCAGGCCGGCCGATTCCTCGGGCATGATCTGGTTGGCCTGCTCGAACTGCTGGACCGCCTGCAGCTGGAGTTCCCTGGCCTCCTGGAGCCGGTTCTTCTGGCGGGCCTGGTCGGCCTGACGGCGCAGGGCCATGCCCAGGTTCCAGTAGGTCACCGCATAATTCCCCAGCAAACGCTGGGTGTTCTCGTCCTTGAACACCTTGGGATCGGTCAGCCCCCTCATCTTGTAAACATTGTTCAGGTTGTTCTGGGTGACCTGGATGTTGGGCTGTTTTTTGGAAGAGCTGTCCGGCAGTATCCGGTAAAGCATGCCTTCAAACGAGAGGTAGTTTTCCAGTCCGGTCAGGTTGTCGTCCGAGACCGTGGCCGCGAAGTAGATGGGATATTTCTCCCTGTAATCCTTGCCGAACACCAGGGCGGCGAATTCCTTGGGCGGGGCCAGCACCTGGGCAAAGGAAAGCTTTTTGCCGGCATTGGCCGCGATGATCAGCCGGACCGCGATGTCGGAGACCTTGAAGATCTGCCCGTCCGGGGTCCGCAGCGGCTGGAGCTGGTCTATCTGGTAGTCCGAGATGTCCATTTCCACGCCGCTCTGCTTCATCTGCTTGAGGTACCAGTTGGTGTTGCCCAGGGAAAGGTTGACGATCTTCACGTCCTTGCGCGATCTCCAGACCTCCTGCACGAACCAGACCGGGAAGGTGTCGTTGTCTCCGTTGGTGAAGATGATGCCGCCGGGCAGGGCCGACTGCAGGATGTTGTAGCCGTAATCCGCCGGGATCCAGTTGTTGGAGCGGTCCTTCTCGTGATAGTACCTTTTGACGTTGAACAGGCCCACCCCCAGCAGGATCACACCCAAAGCAATGATGGCGTAGCGGGTCCATTTCTCAAGCGACTTGGCCATCAGCTCCCGTACCAGGTGCATCAACCGCCAGGTGCCCATCCCGATCCAGACGGCGAAGAACAGGTAGCAGGGCGCATAGATATAGTCCCGGTCGCGGGGCTGGGGATTTCCCATGTTCAGGTATACCACCAAGCCCAGGCCGGTGATCAGGAAGGCCGGTCCCACCAGGGAAAAGCTTTTGTCCTTACGTTTAAGCAGGTGAAAGAAACCGAAGACGATGGCTAGGGCTATCAGGATGGCTGACATGGCGCTGCCCTGGAAAACGCCCAGCAGGATCCCGCCCACCAGAAGCACCACGG
>JAURWH010000088.1 GCA_030655055.1 bacterium | reverse complement strand
GTGCTCCAGGATGGTGATATTGGGATGGCTGCGGATCTGGTGCACCAGGGCCCGTTCCACTTCCTGCCCGGTATAGTCCTTGGCGTGGACTATCCGGCGTTTGGAGTGTCCCCCCTCCCGCCCCAGGTCCAGCCCTCCGGCCTGTCCTTGGGTGAAGGCCACCCCCAGCCGGGAAAGCTTTTCCACCAGGGCCGGACCCTCGGAGACCATGGCCTGGACAGCTTCCGGGTTGGAAAGCCCGGCCCCGGCCTCGATGGTATCCTTGACATGACTTGAAGAGCTGTCGTCCTGGCCGAACACCGCGGCTATGCCGCCCTGGGCGTAGTTGGTGTTGGACTCGGTGTCGTCCTTCTTGGTGACGATCACCACCCGGCCGTGATCGGCGACTTTTAAGGCGAAGGTCAGCCCGGCGATGCCGGATCCGATTATCAGGAAATCTGTTGAGGGCATATTTTAACGAATTATTTTTTTATTAGGAATCCATGAAACCATGAGTATTAACTTTACACACTGGCCGATTCATGCATTCCTGGGTTCCTTATAGAAGGAATCTCTGTTTTGTGCCTTTGTGTCACTTCGACAGGGGGTATAGTGAGTTTGCCGAACTGCTCAGTGCACCGCTTTGTGGTGAATAATTTACCCCAGGACAAATATCCTGCAGAACCAGTAAACAAATGGCAGAGCGAACATCATGCTGTCAAAGCGGTCCAGCACCCCGCCGTGGCCCGGCAGCAGGTTCCCGGAATCCTTGACCCCGGCATCGCGCTTGAGCAGTGATTCGAACAGATCCCCCAGGGTGCCAAAGATGACCACTCCCAGCCCTATCACCAGGGCCTGCCCGGCGGACAGTTCCCATATCCAAAACCTTGCGATCAGAAAAGCCGCGGCCAAAGTGAACAGCGCTCCGCCAGCCAGTCCCTCCATTGATTTCTTGGGGCTGATCTTTGGGGCCAGCGGTCTTTTGCCAAAGGCCATCCCGGTGAAATAGGCCCCGGTGTCCCCTATCCAGATCAGGGCCATGGTCAGCACCGCCAGCTTAAAACCAAGGACATCATCCAGACCGCGAAGCAGCAGCAGATGTCCCAAAAGTCCGGCAACGTAGATCACACCAAAGACAGTAGTTCCGGCCCGGACCAGCGAGCCATCCACCCCGCCCTTGACCACCATCCAGCTGAATAACAGAAGCAGCCAAAGCATCAATGCTCCGGCGGCAGCGGAAGATGGATTGAAAATACAGAACCATAAGAGGGCCCCGCCGGCCAGGCCCCAGGCAGTGAGAGGTTTAAGTCCCTTGGCCCGGGACAGTCCGTAAAACTCCCAAAGCCCCAGCAGGGACAGGGCCAGCACCGCAACCCCCAGCCACCAGCCGCCGTAATAGACCGCGGCCAGCAGGGCCGGAATGCCCAGCACGGCCACCAATGATCTTAACCCCAGTCCGGAGAATATTTTTTTTGCGCTCCGGTCCTTGGATCTGAATTCCTGTTTGTTTGCTTGTTCCATTATGCTGTCAAGATAGTTATTGTTTAATTGTGACTATTTGAAATGCAGATATTGGCTCAATTATGTTCTTTTCTTTTTGTGCCGCCAAAAAGAGAAGAACCAAAAGAAAAAGCTCGTCGCTTAAAACTCTCC
>JAURWH010000087.1 GCA_030655055.1 bacterium | reverse complement strand
TTGAATTTGCTCTTCGAGAGCAATGCTTCCCGCCCTCCCCGCTCCGGACACCGCCTGGTAGGTGGAGACCACTATCCGCTTAAGTCCCAGTTTCCGGTGGATCAGGTTAAGGGCCACCGCCATCTGGATGGTGGAGCAGTTGGGATTGGCTATCAATCCCTTGTGTTTAAAGGCATCTCCGGGATTGACCTCCGGCACCACCAGTGGTACTGCCGGGTCCATCCGGTAATCCGAACCGTTGTCAATCACCACCGCCCCGGCCCTGATGGCGGCTTCTGAAAATATCCGGCTGGCGCCCTTCTCGCCTTCGGTGCCTGCAAAAAAGATCAGATCACATCCGGGAAACTCATCCGGATCGATCTCGTTCACCCGGCAGACCTTCCGCCCGAACAGCACTTTTTTTCCGGCCGACCTGGCCGAGGCCCATAGCTTAAGGGTCCCGGCCGGAAACCGGCGTTCGGCCAGGACCTGAAGTATGCACTGCCCCACCAGTCCGGTGGCTCCCACCAATCCTATGGTTGCCTGTTTCCGGATCATAGCTTTAGTCTGGTCAAATTTTGGGCGATGGCCAGAACAGCGCAGTGGCCCATGCTTTTGTGTTCCTTGTGCTCTTTGATCTCCTTGGCCGGCCCGCCTATTACGGCGTAAAAACGATCCGGCTCCTTTTCCCCGCTGTTCAGGTCATCCTGTTCCAGCCAGAACGAGCAATGTTCCCTGATGCACTCGGCCTCTTCGGGCTTGCGGATGAATCGGATGGGACAGATCATCTGGTCCTCCAATATTTTTATTACAGATAGACTTCGTTACTGCTGAAAATAAATTATCCTATGAAAGCCCGGTGCAGGGCCAGCAGGGCCTTTTCCAGGTCCCGGCGCTGGAGGAAACAACTGATCCGGGTGTGGCTGGTGGCCATGGCCTGAACGTGGATCTTTTTTCCGGCCAGGGTTTTCAGCATCTTGGAGAGGATGGCCGTTTCGCCGCCCACCCCGCTGCCCACCAAAGATACCGCCCCGATGTCCCGGTTTATCTGGCATTGCGCCGGACCGGCGGTTTTGATGCTTTTTTCTATCACCGCTTTGGCGCCGGACAGGTCGGCTTCATCCAGGATGAAGAACAGGCTTAGAGTTCCTTCCTGGGCCTGTCCGTGAAAGAATGATTTGACCTGGATCCCGGCCTCGGCCATCTTGGTCAGCAGCTGGGGCATGGCGCTGCTGCGGGCGGCCGGCAGTTTGACCGTGACCATGGCCAGGCTTTTATCGTGGACTATTGATTTTACCGCGATCCGTTCCATTTTGCTTCCTTTGCCTACTATTGTTCCCGGATGGTTGGAAAAACTGCTGCGGCAGTCTATGGACATCCCGTATTTTGAGGCCAGTTCCACCGCTCGGACGTGCAAGACCTGGGCGCCGAAGGCCGCCATCTCCTCCATTTCATCGAACGAGATGCCGGAAAGTTTCCTGGCCTGTTTGACGATCCGGGGATCGGCGCTGTAAACCCCGTCTACGTCGCTGTATATCTGGCAGGACCTGGCGCCCAGCGTCACCGCCAGGGCCACAGCCGTGGTATCCGAGCCGCCCCGGCCCAAAGTGGTGATCTCCCTGGCCAGGCTGACCCCCTGGAAACCGGCCACGATGGCTATCTTGCCGGCCTTTAGGGCATCCCTCAGCCGGTCGGCCTTGATCTCAAGGATCCGGGCCCGGTTGTGGCTGGAATCGGTAATGATCCCCACCTGGGAGCCGGTGAAGGAAATAGCCTGCCCGCCCAGGGCGTCAATGGCCATGGACAGGAGCGACATGGAGATCCGCTCCCCGGCTGTCAGCAGCATGTCCAGTTCCCGGCGGGGCGGCTGGGCGGTGATCTGCCCGGCCAGGGTTAAAAGATCGTCGGTGGTGTCGGCCATGGCCGAGACGACCACCACAACCTGATGCCCGCTTTGGGCGGTCTTGACGATCCGCCGGGCCACGTTCTTGATGCGCTGGGCGTTGGCCACGGAGCTGCCGCCGTATTTTTGGACGACTATTGGCATTTATTTGACAGGATTAACATGATTTACCGGATTTAATTCTTTGGATCAAATATTGGTTGAAAATAAATGTCATAATAATTATGTTAATGCTGTCTATAGATTAAGTTTGCTGATCCGTTCAACGGCTTCATTCATCCGCTCCTTGGGAATGGTCAGCGCCATGCGCACAAACCCTTCGCCGTTCTTGCCAAACCCCACCCCCGGAACCACCATCACCCCGGCCTTCTCCAGCAGGAGATCGGTGAACTGCAGGGAATCGTATTTCTTGGGGGTCTTCAGCCACAGGTAGAACGTGGCTTGGGGCAGTTGGAACTCCAATCCCAGTTTTTTAAGTCCGCCGGCCAGCACATCCCTCCGTTCTTGATAGACCCGGCAGTTATCTTTGATGCAATCCTGCGAACCCTCCAACGCCGCGATGGCGGCATACTGCACCGCCTGAAAAACACCGGAATCGGAGTTGGTCTTGATCTGCATCAGGGCCTGCAGTATCTTCTGGTTGCCCACCGCCATCCCCACCCGCCAGCCGGTCATGTTGTAGCTTTTGGACAGGGAATGAAATTCCAGGGCCACCTCTTCCGCCCCCGGGACCTGGAGGATGCTGGGCGGCACCAGTCCGTCGAAGGCGATCTCGGAATAGATGCCGTCGTTCAGAATCATGATGTTGTGCTTAACGGCCCAGTCCACCAGTCTTTGGTAGAATTTTAGGTCGGCCACCGCCGCGGTGGGATTGTTGGGATAGCACAGGAAGATGGCCTTGACCCCCTGCACCGGAAGTTTGTCGATGTCCGGCAAAAACGAGTTCTCCGGCAAAAGAGGAAAGTACACCGGCTCGGCCCCGGCCAGCATGGTCTGGACGGCGTAGACCGGATAGGCCGGATCGGGGCACAGCACCTTGTCGCCCGGGCCGAACAGGGCCCAGGCCGCATGGGCCAGGCCGTCCTTGGCGCCCATCAGGCAGGCGATCTGGTCCTCGGCCGACAGTTTTACCCCGAACCTGCTGCCGTACCATTTGGCCACGGCCTGTCGGAACGAAGGCAGTCCCTCGTAAGATGGATAGCGGTGGTTTTCGGGATTTGATGCCTGATCCGTCAGGGCCTTGATGATGTGGGAAGGCGTGGGCAGGTCGGGATCCCCCACCCCGAAATCTATGATGTCGGCGCCCTTGGCCTTAAGTTCGGCCTTCTTCTTATTCAACCCGGCAAAAAGATAGGGCGGGATCCTGTCCAGCCGTTCGGCAAAATCAAATTTCATTTTTTCTTTACCTTGTTTAATGACTCCTGGGCTAACTTAATTTGTGCACCTACCCCCTTGCCACTTTCCAGAAATGCCTTCAGATACTTTACCGCTTCTTTAGTTTCAGTATCAGTACGACTTTTTTTGTCTGCCAATTTGGTACCTAAAAGATAAATTGCTTTATAATTAATGCTGTCAACTATGACAGCCTGGCGCAGGGCATTTATGGCTTCCTGGGCATACTGGGGATCATTGGAGGCATAGGCCAGATTAAAGTAGGCGTCGGAGTTTTGAGGATCCAACTCTGTCACTTTTTTAAAGGCCCAACGGGCCGAATCGGCCTGCCCCCTTAGCAACAGGGCGTAACCCAGGTTGTAATAAAGCATCGAAGCATTGGGATTTAGCTTTATGCCGAGATACAGAATATCCTTGGCCTTGGCCACCGAATCCAGGGTCACATAGACCATGCTCATGCTGTAATAGGCGTCCACATATGCCGGGTCATACTTGACGGCCTTTAAAAAATACTGGTTGGCCTGGTTATAGGCGCCGGGCTTTAAATTGCAGATGCCCAGGTTGTAGTAACCGGGGGCAAAATTGCGTTTGACCTTGATGGCCTTGTTGAACTCGGCCACGGCCTTGACCGTATCCCCTTGATGAAAATAGGCCACTCCGTTATTGAAGAACGGATCGGGGTCCCCCTGCTGACAGCCAAATAGTGAAAGTCCGATCGCTGAAAGGAGAAGTAATGTTGCAAGTCTGCTTTTCATTATTATTTTTGCACTTTTCATTTTGATATTTTCAATCGTTAGTTTACGTTTAAAGTCCCAGCACGTCCTGCATATCATAAAGCCCCGGCTTGGCCTTGGCCGCGAATTTTGCCGCCAGCAATGCCCCTTCGGCAAAGACCCGGCGGCTGTGGGCCTTATGGGATATTTCCAGTATCTCTCCCGGTCCGGCAAAGATCACGCTGTGCTCACCCACGATGTCCCCTGCCCTTAAAGACACCATGCCGATCTCGTCGTCCTGACGGACCTGGTCCGAGGTCTGCCGCTGGTATACCGGCTTGCCGCCCCGGGCCCTTTGGACCTCCTCCAGTATTCTGACCGCGGTTCCGCTGGGGGCGTCCTTCTTGTTGCGGTGATGGGTCTCGGAGATGTCGGCGTCAAATGTTTTGGGCAGTTTCTTGGCCGCGGCATAGGCCAGCTTGTAAAGCAGGTTCACCCCGATGGACATGTTGGAGGAAACCACCATCGGGATGTCCTTGGCCATCTCGGTGAAAATGTCCTTGTGCTTCTGGTCCAGGCCGGTGGTGCCTATCACCATCGGCTTCTTCATCACCGCGGCCTTGGCGGCGTTGGCGGCCGTGGCCTCCGGAGTGCTGAAGTCTATGATCACGTCCCCGGTCTGCAGCACCAGCAGCAGGTCGTCCACCACCGCCGGGGCCTTTTCGCACAGGATCTTTCCGACCAGGGGATGCCCCCGGTTCTCCACCAGGGCTGAAATGGCGTAGTCCTTGGACTCTTTTACCGCCTCGCAGATGGCCTGGCCCATCCGGCCGGCGGCGCCGCAGATGATTAGGTTGATCATGTTATATCCTCATAATTACTGGTCAAATCATGATTCGCCCCTGCCGCCACAGCGGCACCCCGCCAACGGCGGTGGTACAGTAACGACCAATCGTTCCAAACGGTCAAAAGGTTCCAACATCGCCTTGCAACTATGCATTGCTTCTCAAACAATTCAAGCAGTGCCGGTCATTCCTGTCCGGCCCCTCAAACGCATATTGCGCCCCGCTCGCCTATTCAACCCTGATGTCATACTTATTAAGCAGCCCTATCACCCCGTAAAGCGAAAACCTGGCTTTTTTGACATTGTTCTTTTCCGGATCGATGGAGTAATTCCTGGCCGTCAAAAAGTCGGCTTCCTTGATCGTGGTTTTATTGAACACGGCATTGGTCAAGTCATCATTGGCAAATACGGCCTTGCTTAGGTCGCTGTCGGTAAAATCCACGTTCCGCATAGAGGAGTTATGGAATTGGGTCTTGGCCATTTTCTTCCGGGCAAACGAGGAATAATCCAGGATGCAGTTCTCAAATTTCACAGTGAACAGGAAGTCGGAACAATCGCAGAAATTCAGGCCCAGCAATTTACAGTCTTTGAATGTGACATCGTTCAATTGACAGTTGCTTATCTTGGCCAGCGCCAGGTTGCAGTTGGTAAGCACGCAATCCGTGAATTTGCCGGAGGTGAACACGCCGTTGGAAAAATCACAATTTACGAAAGAGCAGTTCTCGAATTCCCCGTCCCTGGATTCCTTGGAGGTTAGGTTTTTAAATGTTTTGCCTTCGTAAACGATCATGGCCTTTACACTAAAGGGATTAAATCTAAAATTATCTTACCGGGCGGATCGTGATCCGCCCCTACAATAAATACCAACCGTTTCCAACAATTCAAACATTGCTGGTCATTTATTATTGCCTCTCAAACGTTTCCAACACCGCCTGGCTACCTGCCCCGCCCCTCAAACGTTACCCGTGTTACCCCCTGTCCACCTCGTAATTCGGCGCTTCCTTGGTGATCACCACATCGTGCACATGGCTCTCCCTTAACCCGGCATTGGTTATCTTGACGAAGGTGGCCTTTAGCTGGAGTTCCTTCAGGTTCCCGGCCCCGCAGTACCCCATGCCGCTGCGCAGGCCGCCCATCAGCTGGTAGACCGCGTCGGCCAGCGAGCCCTTGTAGGGCACCCGACCCTCGATCCCCTCGGGCACGAACTTCTTGCCCTCGGATCCCCCGCCTTCCTGGAAATAGCGGTCGGCGCTGCCCTTGCGCATGGCTCCCAGGGAACCCATGCCCCGGTAGACCTTGTAGCTGCGGCCGGAAAGCAGGATGGTCTCGCCCGGGCTTTCCTCCACCCCGGCGAACAGGTTTCCGATCATCACGCAGTCGGCCCCGGCTGCCAGCGCCTTTACCACGTCGCCGGAGTACTTGATGCCGCCGTCGGCGATCACCGGCACCTTGGCCTTTTTGGCCACCGCCGCACAGTCCATCACCGCGGTCAGCTGGGGCACGCCCACCCCGGCCACGATCCTGGTGGTGCAGATGGAGCCCGGCCCGATGCCGACCTTGACGGCGTCCACCCCCAGTTTGATCAGGGCCCGGGTGGCTTCGGGGGTGGCCACGTTGCCGGCCACGATGTCGGTGTTCTTGAATTTCTCCCGCACCTTTTTGACCGCGTTCAGCACCCCCTGGGAATGCCCGTGGGCGGTGTCTATCACCAGGGCGTCAACCCCGGCCGAGACCAGCCCCTCGGCCCGTTCCAAATAATCCCCGCTGGTGCCGATGGCCGCCGCCGCCCTCAGGCGCCCCTGGCTGTCCTTGCAGGCGTTGGGGAAATTGTTGCGTTTCATCACGTCCTTCAAAGTGAACAGGCCCCGCAACATCCCCTTCTTGTCCACGATGGGAAGTTTTTCCAGCTTGTGCTTGCGCAGCAGCTGGCTGGCCTCGTCGATGGAGGTGCCCAGAGGGGCGGTGATCAATTTTTCGCAGGTCATGGTCAGCGCGATCTTCTGGCTGAGGTCGCTTTCAAAGATGATGTCCCGGTTGGTGATGATGCCCACCAGCCTTCCGTCCTTGTCGGCGATGGGTATGCCCGAGATGGAGTACTCCTTCATCAGCCGCACCGCGTCCTGCAGCCGGTGTTCCGGGGTCAAAGCGATGGGTTTGGAGATCATCCCGCTTTCGGAGCGCTTGACCCGCTCCACCTCCTGGGCCTGCTCGTGGATGGGCAGGTTCTTGTGGATCACCCCCAGGCCGCCGTGGCGGGCCAGGGCGATGGCCATCTGGTGCTCGGTCACCGTATCCATGGCCGATGACGCCAGCGGGATGTTCAGCTTGATCCGCCGGGAGAATCTGGTGGACAGATCGACCTCGTGGGGAAGCACCAGGGAATGCTGGGGAACCAGCAGCACGTCGTCAAAGGTCAACCCCTCGCTTTTATACCATTTGGGCATCGCAACTCCATCCTAAAATAATAACATTAAAAATATGTTTTATCTTCTTCAATTTCTAAATCCTAATTCCGAAACTCTAAACAAATTCAAATTAGTGAAATTCTTAAATCTTAAACTGTTTAGGACATTAAGATTTGGTCCATTTGTATTTGTTTAGGTTTTAGAGCTTAGTGCTTAGATATTTAGCCGGCGGTTTCCAGCCATTCCCCCTTGAACACCAGTCGGACCGCCCCCTCCAGGAACACTTCGGTGATCCGGTCATCCTCTTTCTTGAAATGGACGGTCAGGGTCTCGCCCCCGTAGGTCAGACATTCCACCGGGGAGACCGCCCGGCCCTGGAGGCCGGAGATCACCGCGGCCGCGGTGGACCCGGTGCCGCAGGCCAGGGTCTCGTCCTCCACCCCGCGTTCGTAGGTCCGGATGCTTAGATGGTGCTGGTCTGTCAGTTCTATGAAATTGGCATTGGTCCCGGCCGGGTCAAACAGCCCGTGGTGACGGACCTTGCGCCCGGTCTCCACCACCGGAAAACCCTGCAGTTCCATCACCGGAATGACCACGTGGGGAACTCCGGTATCGGCGAACGAGGCCGCATAGCCCTTGGGTCCCAGGTCCAGCATGAAATTAAGCCTGATATCGGACGGGTCCTTCATCGAAAGCTTGACCCGGTTGCCGGAAATCTCGGCTTGATGCGGCCCGTCCCCGGCCTCAAAGGTCATTTTCTCGCCAGCCGCGCCGACGGAATGGGCGAACCAGGCCAGGCACCTGGCCCCGTTGCCGCAAAAGCTGACCTCGCTCCCGTCGGCGTTCAGGTAACGCATCCTGAAATCGGCCCGGGATGAAGACTCCAGCAGCAGTACCCCGTCCGCTCCCACCCCGTTGCGGCGGTGGCAGAGCTGGGGAACCAACAGCGGGAGATCGTCCCCAATAATATTCTTCCGGTTATCCAGCACCACAAAATCGTTGCCGGTCCCGGACATTTTATAGAATTTCATTTTGCCTGAATACTGAATTTTGAATATGGAATATTGAATACCCTGACTTGAAACTTTTCAGTATTCAATCTCCAATATTCTGTCTTCTTTGGTTGGTTACTTGACTTTAAGCACATCCACCAGCTGGTCGAACTTGGCCAACAGCTCCAGCATCTGGCCGTCCTTCTTGGTCTTGTTGTCCAGCTCGCTCTGGTAATACTCGGCGGCCTTATTGAAGAATTTGACGCTGTAATAGGTCCAGACCAGGGCCACGGCCAAAACTATCAGCATCACAAATCCGTAGACCGACCAATAGATCCATCCGCATGGTCCCATCATATCGAACCTTCCTTTCCCTGTTATTATGCCACCCCAAGGTTTTCGGGGTGGCACGATAACGCTGTTAAATTATTTCTTTTTGGATTTGCGGTTCTTGGCCCAGTATTTGTACAGGGTGACCATGATGGCCTTCTGGGCGTGGAGCCGGTTCTCGGCCTGGTCCAGCACCACCGAGTGCGGGCCGTCCAGCACGTCGTCGGTGATCTCGTCGCCGCGGTGGGCCGGCAGGCAGTGCAGGACGATCACATCCTTCTTGGCGGCGTCCACCAGTGACTTGTTGACCTGGTAGGGGGCGAAGATCCTGGCCCGCAGCTCCTTTTCCGATTCCTGGCCCATCGAGGCCCAGACGTCGGTGTAGATGGCGTCGGCGTTCTTGACCGCCTCCCGGGGATCGCGCACGATCTCCAGGGTGCACTTGTTCCTGGCGGCCATCTCCTGGGCCCGGCTCAGGATGCCCTTGTCGGGATCGTAGCCCTGGGGACAGCCCACCGCCATGTTCATGCCCAGCGCGCCGGCCGCCAGCAGCAGGGAATTGCAGACATTGTTGCCGTCTCCGATGTAGGCCAGCTTAAGGCCCTTGAATTTCTTCTTGTATTCCAGGATGGTCAAAAAGTCGGCATAGGCCTGGCAGGGGTGCTCCAGGTCGGACAGCCCGTTGATCACCGGCACGGTGGAGTTCTCGGCCAGGTCGGTGACGCTCTTGTGGGCAAAGGTCCGGGCCATGATCAGGTCCACCCAGCGGCAGAGGTTGCGGGCGATGTCCGGAGTGGACTCGCGCTTGCCCAGCTGCATGTCCAGGTAGATCCCGTGTCCGCCCAGCTGGGTCATTCCGGTCTCAAAGGTCACCCGGGTGCGCAGGCTGGGTTTTTCGAATATCATGGCCAGGGTCCGGTCGGCCAAAAGCTTGGGGGAACGCCCGTTTCTGGTCTGTTTTTTTATCTTGGCCGCCAGGTCAAACAACTGGTCCATCTCCTGTTTGCTGAAATCGGCTACTGAGATCAGGTCCTTTTTCATTCTTTTCTCCAGTTAATTGGTTTATGGTCTGGGATAAATTATTTTCGGGGGGAACGGGTTGCGATGATAAATGTTCCTATCCAAAAACAGCCCGCCTGACCGGTGTGCCAGCGAGCTATTTTATTGATTTATAACATAATGGTATGGCTTAAGTTATAAGATGTCATGAATTGATATTTAATAGTCCTTAATTTTACTTGAAAATCGGTTATTAGTCAAGAGAAAAATGCCTTGAAAAGAAGCTTAAAGAGCGTGAGTTTAACCTCTCCCAGCCTACGGCATCCCTCCCCTGGAGGGGAGGGAAATGGGTGGGGTTAAAAGCACAAAAGCCGTTCCGCATTTTGCGGAACGGCTTTTGCAGATCATTTTCTTTAGTAATACCCATTACTGAAATATCAGCTCAGAGGTCGGGCATCGCCTTCTTGCTGGAGACCACTCCCCAGATCAGCGCAGCTGAAAGCAAAGCCACTACTATCCAGCCCCAGACCCCCAGCTGCTGGTACTTGACGATGATCGGGGCCGCTATCAGGCTGACGATGTTGACCACCTTGATCATCGGGTTCAAAGCCGGTCCGGCGGTGTCCTTAAGCGGGTCGCCCACGGTGTCGCCCACCACCCCGGCCTTGTGGCGCTCCGAGCCCTTGCCGGTGTTGGCCGCCAGGTCCCGCGGCTCGTCCTCGATGGATTTTTTGGCATTGTCCCAGGCCCCGCCGGCGTTGGACATGAACACCGCCAGCATCATGCCGGAAAGGATGACCCCGGCCAGAAAACCGCCCAGGGCTTCCACCTGCAGGATCATTCCCACCAAAAGCGGCATCACCACCGAGATGGTGGCCAGCGGGATCAGTTCCTTCTGGGCCGAGGCGGTGGAGATCCCCACCACTTTGGCGTAATCGGGCTTGACCGTCCCCTCCATGATGCCCGGGATCCGGAACTGACGGCGCACCTCTTCCACGATCTGGGCGGCCGCCCGGCTTACCGCCCGGATGGACAGCGAGCTGAACAGCCAGGGCAGGGCCCCTCCCAGCAGGAATCCGATGAAGACCTTGGTCTTGGAAATATCGATGCCGGCCATGACCTCGCTTAATCCCAGCCGTTCCTGGACCAGCCCCACGTCGGTGATGAACGAGGCAAACAGGCTGACGGCCGCGATCACCGCCGAGGCGATGGCCACTCCCTTGGTGATGGCCTTGGTGGTGTTGCCCACCGCATCCAGATCGGCCATCACCTGGCGGGCCTTCTTGGTGTTCTCGTCGTGCAGGTCGTGCCAGGCCATCTCACCGATGCCGTTGGCGTTGTCGGAGATGGGTCCGAAGGAATCCATGGCCACGTTATTGCCGGTGTGGGACAGCATTCCGATGCCGATCATTGCCACGCCGTAAAGCACGAAGATGGCTGGCTCGCCCCGGTAAAGCACCAGGGCAAAGATGAAGCTGATGGCGATGACCACCAGCGCCCAGACGCTGGATTCCATGCCTATTGAAAGTCCGGAGAGAATGGTGGTGGCCGGGCCGGTCTTGGTGGCCTTCACTATTTCCTTTACCGGGGCCTTGCGGGTGGAGGTGAAATACGAAGTTAAGGGATTGAAGACCACGGCCAGGGCCACCCCGATGCTGGTCAGCATGGCCAGGCGCCAGTCCCCGGCGTAGGCAATGGCCACCCAGAAGGAGAAGGCCACGGTGTTGATGCCGGAGACCTCGTAGGACATGAACATGGCCTCCTCGGCATCGTGGGCCCGCATGAACTTGATGGGAAATTTTTCCCACATCGGAACGGTGAAGGTCCCCAGGATGGAGCTGATGACGCCGATGCCCCTGATGATCAGGGGATAGACGATCCACTTAAGGCTGTGGGTGGGATCCAAAGCCACCAGGGTCAGCCCCAGGATCAGGGCCGAGACGATGGTCACCTCGTAGCTCTCGAAGATGTCAGCCGCCATGCCGGCGCAGTCGCCCACGTTGTCGCCCACCAGGTCGGCTATCACCGCGGCGTTGCGGGGATCGTCCTCGGGAATGTCCTTTTCCACCTTGCCCACCAGATCGGCCCCCACGTCGGCGGCCTTGGTGTATATTCCGCCGCCCACCCTCATGAACAGGGCCAGCAGGGTGCCGCCCAGGCCAAAGCCCAGCAGGGCGTCCGGGGCGGCGGTGCCGAAGACCACGAAGATCACGGTGCCGCCCAGCAGGCCCAGCCCGTCGGTCAGCATTCCGGTGACGGTGCCGGCGTAGTAGGAGATGGACAGCGCTTCATTGAAGCCCCTCTGGGCCGCAGCCGCCGAGCGGACGTTGGCCTGGATGGCCATCCTCATCCCCAGCTGGCCCACCAGCAGGGAGAAAGTGGCTCCCAGGATGAAGGCTATGGTCCGTCCGAAAGCCACTACGTTCCGGGCGTTTTCAGCCCCGAACTCAGCCACGGCCTCGCGACTGGGCGGGATCACGTAAACGCTTAAGAAGAGGACCACCGCCAGCAAGGCTATGGCCGGCAGGATGGTCTTTAACTGCTGTTTCAGGTAGCCGTCGGCGCCGATCCGGATGGCGTTCCAAACCTCCTGCATCTTGGCAGTGCCCTTGTCCTTGGCCATTACATTCTGCCTTAACAGCCAGGCGTAAACCAGGCTGATCACGGCCGTGATCAAGACGCAGACTATCGAGATCTGCTCAAAGTTATTGAGCCCGTGTTTGGCCAGTCCTAGAAGGTTCATAGACTCTCCTCTGTTGGTTGGTTGATGGTCGATTAAACCTATGAAGCGTTAATTTACATATAAACAGTAAATTTTATCATACAAACCTTAAGCATGTCAATGAAGAATGCGTTTTTATTTAAATGGTTTTAGCAACATGCGGCAAAAGACCACCATGACCGGCCGGACGGTGAAGCTGGCCTATTACGATTAGTTTTAAAACTCATCCCCTCTTTCCCCTTCTCTTGGATTCTTTATGGCCTGGCTTGGGGTAAGAGAAGGGGATGAAAGGGGTTGAGTTCGGTGATTAACAATTTACCGACCCAAAAGCCCTGACGATCTCCGTCAGGGCTTTCCTTTGTTATATAAGTAATTTGTGATGCTCCCGTGAATTATAGCCTGTTATCCATTATCAAATGTCATATCAGCACGTTCCCCACCAGCTCCTCCTGGCTGCGGCAGGATATCACCGGCAACGCCGGCAGCGACCGGATAAAGGTCTTGCCGTACTCGGTGTTGATGATCCGGCTGTCGGCCACTATCACCAAACCCTTGTCGGTCTTGTTGCGGATCAGCCGCCCAAACCCCTGGCGGAAGCGGATCACCGCCTCGGGCAGCAGGTACTGGTGGAACGAGCTGTTGCCGTTCTGCTCTATCACCTGGCAGCGGGCCTCCACCAATGGATCGCTGGGAACGGAGAACGGCAGTTTGGAGATCACCAGCAGTTCCAA
>JAURWH010000086.1 GCA_030655055.1 bacterium | reverse complement strand
AAATGGCTTCAATTCATCTTCAAGACGAATAATTTTATTTAATGTTTCTTTCTCATATACGGAAAACATGTTTTCTTTAAATTTTGGGTTTGGTTTATACCAAGAGCAATCTGAAAAATATTCATTCAATTCCTTGGTTTTAAATATTTTTCCATGCCTTGCATATATCTCATTTCTCATATAATACAACTCTTTGGGCATTTTATTGTCCAAAATATTCATTGTTTTTAACCAATCTTCTTGGGTATATACAATAGCTGAATTACATAATAAAAATACAATAATAAAAATACGCTTCATAAACCTATCCTTTCCATTTTATATCTTTATTTTTGTTAACCCCTATAAACAGCCATTCATCTTGGAACAATACTATACCACAGAAATGACGTATTCCTACTTCAGCTGTCTGTGCGCCTTCAATCCGCCAAAGATGAACCACAACGCCAGCGCGTGAAATGCTATCCCCAGAAAATCCCCGCCCATGATGAATATTATGCTGTCCAGCGCGTAGATAATCATGCCCGCGATGAAGGCCCAGGTATTCCGCTTGGCCGCCATTACCCCGAACCCCACGAACATCCCGGCTATCAGCAGGTCTATTATCACCGCCGCGATCTTGCCGCCCTGACCCATGGGCACTGCCACCGCGTCCACTACCTGGGTAAGACCCAGCCCCATGATGAAATTCCACTGGCCGCCGAAGATGAAGATGGCGGTGTTGACCAGCGAAAGCCCGGCGATCCAGTAGAACCACCCGGCTCCTGATTTCAGCTGGTTCTCTAATTTCAGTTTTTGCTCGATCTGTCCCGGGTCCCCTGGCGGTGCGGGAGTTACGGAAGGCGCCGGGCTGTTCTGGTTTTCCATTTTCCCCTCCTTAAATCGTTTAAGCTTTGTAAATGGTCATCCATTTGGAAATTATGGTATCCCAGCTGAAATTGGTTTTAAGATGCTCATCGGCGCCCTCAACCAATCGTTGCCTTAACTTTTCTTCCGTCAATATTCTTTCTATGGCCGTGGCCAAAGCCAGATGGTCCTTCTGTGGCGCCAGCAGTCCGGTCTTTTCATTTATGATGATATCGGTGATCCCGCCTATATCGCTACCTACCACCGGCACCCCATAGTGGATGGCCTCCAGCAGAACCACCCCCAGCATCTCGGTGTCGCCCCGGGAATCTATGATCCCCGGCTGGACATAGACCGCGGCCCGGCGGTAGTGCTCGATCAGTTCGGCTTCGGAGACCTTTCCGGCAAAATGCACCCGGTCCGCTACTCCAAGATCCTCAGCCTGTTCCTTCAGCTCCGGCAGCAGCGGTCCGCCGCCCACCACCTCCAGCCTGGCCTGCGGCAGTTGCTGCATGGCTTCGATCAGATATCTAACCCCTTTCCGTTCCACCATCCGCCCGACAGTCAAGATCACTGGTTCCCCAAATTTCGTTTTCTGCCTTCTGCCTTCTGCCTTTGTGGAAAACCCTATGGTATAAGGTATGACCTCGACCTGGACATCAGAGATGCTCCTGACCTCATTAGCGGTAAAAGTGGAGATGGCAACCACCCGGTCGGAGATCCTGATGGCCCAGCGCAAAAACCATTTCATGAACGGCAGGGAGTTCTTCACCCAGCGCAGTTCCGCGCCGTAGAAGGTGGTCACCAGTTTTGCTTTGCAGGCCTGCTTGGCCGCCCAGCCGAACACGGCGTGCGGCATCGGCCAGTGGACGTGGATCACGTCATACTTGTTCTTGCGGCACAGTTTGAGCACCGCGAGGATCCCGCCTATCAGGTAGAAACCCGGAAGGATTTTGTACAGCGGGGAACGGGTCATGCGGTCCACCGCCATTTCCTCGTGGGTCAGGTTTTCCCAGCGTGAAAAGAAATAGCGGAAACGGTGCACCGGAATGCCCCACAGCATCTGGTCCCCCAGCCCCTGGTAGGACGAAGTGAATACCTCCACTTCCGCCCCCTGGGCTTTGAGCTTTTTCAGCATCTCCACCAGCCAGGGCGTGATCACATCCTGCTCGTGCCGGGGAAAGGCTGTTACTATGTGCAGTACTCGCATGGCGATCAGATTAATTTGTGAATAGCATAAAAATACTTTACGGGGACACGGATAAACACTGATCATTGATACTTATTGTCGCATAGCCAGTGTCAACCAATGTCCAATATATACTGCCCTGTCAACGTTCCATCGTGCCGCCCCGGACTATGGCCCTCTTGCCCAGCTTCTTCCTGACCTGGTCCACCGCCTTTTCCAAGCTCTCGGTTTTGGCGGATTGGGCAGCGGTCTCGCTGAACAGCCCCATCTGCTCCGGTCTTTCATCGAAGTTGGAGACCGATATTCCGATCAGCCTGATGGCATCCTTTGGCCGCCAGTTGTCCAGGAAAAGTCTCTTGGCCGCCTGGAAGATCTCGCCGGCCGCCGCCGGCAGTTTGGAATATGTTTTTCCGTAGGTGTGGGTCTCAAAACCGGTGTAGCGCAGTTTAAGGGTGATGGTCCTTCCCTGGAACTGGCTGTCCCTCAAACTGCCGGCCACATCGTCGCAAAGGTAGAGTAAAGTGGAAAGCAGCACCTCCCTGTCGGCGGTGTCCTCGTCAAAGGTGTTCTCCCGGCCGATGGACTTGGCTTCGTGCCCGTCACAGACCGGGTCGTCGTCCACCCCGTTGGCCCGCTGGTGCAGGTACTCCCCCATTGCGCCGAGTTCTTTTGCCAGGGCTCTCTCCGGGATGGCTGCCAGTTGTCCGATGGTCTCGGCCTTAAAGCTCGATTTGATCCTCTGTTCCGTCTTGGGCCCTATGCCCCACAGTTTTCGCAGCGGCAGGGGGCTTAAAAATTCCGCCTCCCGGCCGGCAGGGATTATCACCAGCCCGTCTGGTTTCTGGAGGTCCGAGGCTATCTTGGCGATCAGTTTGTTGGAGCCCATTCCCACCGAGGCGCTTAGGCCGCACTTCTGCCTGATGGCCAGCTTTATCTTCTTCCCCATCTGTTCGGCCGAACCAAAGATCCTTTGGCAGCCGGTCAGATCAAGGAAGGCTTCGTCCACCGATATCTGCTGCATCTGGGGAGAAAAGCTCAAGAGTATCTCCATGATCCGGCCGGAGACCTCGCCGTATCTCTGCATCCGCCCCGGCAAAAACACGCCCTGGGGACAAAGCCGGAAGGCTTGGGAGATGGGCATGGCCGAATGCACCCCGAATTTTCTGGCCTCATATGACGAGGCCGAGACCACCCCCCGGCCCTTGCCTCCCTTGGGGTCGGAGCCCACGATCACCGGCTGGCCCGCCAGCTCCGGGTTGTCCAAAACCTCCACCGCCGCGTAAAAACAATCCATGTCCACATGGGCTATCAGGCGTTCCATCTGAAAACTGCCATTGCTATTTCCCGGTCTTGGCCGGCGGGGTCGCCGGGGCCGGAGCCACTGGCGCTGGTTTGGCGACCGGTGTGGCCGGAGCTGCCTGGGAAACGGTCTTGGCTGCTGCGGCCGGCGGCGGAGTGATGGCCATGCTGTCCAGTTTGAAGGGCTGGATGGTCCTCTCCGGCTGGCCGTCGTCGTTCCCGCCCCAATCCAGGGTAAAGTCGTCCATGGTGGAGGAAATGCTGATCTCGCCGTTTTGGCCCTCCCCCGCTTCAATGGCGTATTGCGCTTCCCTGACCTGGAGGTGGTTCCAGACCTTTAGCGTCAGGGCCAGTTTTCCGGCGGCGGCCTGGCTGATCTTCATCATTATTTCATCCCCGCCCTTGAAAGAAGCCGACTTCTTTTCGGCCGAGGATTTGAACTGCAGATTGGGTATGCCCCGGTTGATGAAGAACTCGGCGGCGCTGCCGGTCAGGATGATCCGCTGTTTCTGGGCCTCCAGGTTGGCCTTTTCCTCTTCGTGCAGCTCCGGCTGGGCCAGGATCATTTCCAGCACGGGAAGGTACTCCTCCTTGGTGGCCGGGCCGGTGTGGCGGTCGGTCTCATCATAAAAATCTAGCCGGGCGTCCCCCAGGAGCTCCAGGGAAAAGCCGAACTGGACGCCGGCCGGAACGGGGATCACCCTGGCGCTGTCGGCTTTGGCCGCAGTGCTGTCGGCGTTAAGGGTGATGGTTTTTGGGGTCTTGTTCTTGAAGTCGTCGCGGGGCTGAGCTCGGCAGCCCCATAAGGACAGGACCGCACAAAACAGGAATACAGGGATTTTGCGTTTCCGGTTCATGACCGTTCCTCCTTTAGGTTCTTTGGTTTGCTGTCATGGGGGTACATGCAATAGAGATTCAGGCAGCACCGTCCGCAATCCGGACGGCGGGGATGGCAGGTCTGCCTCCCGTGGGTGATCAGGTTCACATGCAGGTTGAATACTTGTTTGGGGGGAATGGACGGCCCGATCCGTTCTTGAAACCTTTCAGCACTTTCTTTTGGAGCCGCCCAGCCCAGCCTTTGGCAGACCCGGTAGACGTGGGTGTCCACCGGGAAAACCGCCATCCCGGCCCCGAACAGCAGGGTGCAGGCAGCCGTCTTGGGGCCCACCCCGTCATAAGAGACCAATTGGTGATAGGCCTGCTCCGGGGACAGCTTCTTAAGATATTCCAGCGAGATCAGCCCCTGCTCCCGGGCTATCAGGTTCAGCAGATTTGAGATCCTTAAGGATTTTATCCTGGCCAGGCCGCCGGTCCTGATGGCTGCCTCAAGGGCCCGGGGCCGGGCTGCCGCCGCCGCCCTCCAGCCGGGAAAATGTTTTTTCAGCGAAAGGTAGGCCCGGTGGCTGTTGCGGTCGCTGGTGTTCTGGGAAAGGATGGTCTCCACCAAGGCGTCCAGCACCCTGGGATATTTTTTGGGGGCGGGTATTCCATGGCATTTCAACAATGCCTGATGGACCCGGTTGATATTTAAGGTGATGCTATCTTTTCCCAAGTTCCCCGGCCATCATGGTCTTGAACGCTGCCATTACCTGTTCCACGGTGATCCCGGTCATGCACTTGGGATCCGGACAGCTGGTCTTGTTGCACTCCAAACAGGACAGGCTTTCATTCCTTAATATCACGTGGGGCACTCCCCAAGGGCCCTGTCCCAGCGGGCGGGTGGGGCCGTGAAAGTTTATCACCGGAACTTTGAAGGCGGTGGCAATCTGCACCGGACCGCAGTTATTGCCTATCACTAGGTCACAGCCGGACAGCAGGGCCGCCATCTGGCGCAGGCTGGTCTGGGGGATAATCAGGACCTTGTCTTCATAACCTTTGGCTATCCTTTGGGCGCTTTCCAGTTCTGCGCTCAGTCCCCAGAATATCACGACCCGGATGTTTTTCATGGCCGACAGCTCCCGGGCCAAGATGGAAAAACTTTGCTCCGGCCAGCGCCGGCAGGAACAGCCGCTGGTGGCGACCAGGCCCACCACCGTCTCTTCCGCTTTGATGCCCCACCCGCCCCAGGTCAGGTCCTTGAAGGCGGTTTCCTCCGGCCTCAGGTTAAGGACCAGTTCCTTTGACTTGACCGGGATCCCCAGGGTTTTGAGCGGAAAAAGATGGAACTCCACCTCGTGGCCCCGGTTGGCTTCTTTGGACGAAAGGACTTTGGTATAAAACAGCCGGCGGTAGCCGAAATCAAAGCCGATCCTGGTTCCTGATCCGCTGGCCAGCGACAGGAAAGCGGTGCGGGGCGAACCGAAAAGATCTATCACCAGGTCAAACTTCCGGCGTCTCAGGTCCCTGATGAAAGCAAGCTGGCTCCGGAGGCTGCCGGGATCAAAGGAGATGACCTCGTCCAGGCCGGGGTTGTTGGCCAGCACCGGGGCGCAAAAGCTCCGGCAGAGGAACGATATTCTGGCCTGGGGGAATCCCCGGCGCAGATTGCTCAGCAGCGGCGTGGTCCAGACCACGTCTCCCACTCCCAGCATCTTGATGACTAATATGTTGGCTGGTCTATTGCTTGTTTCCATTACCAGTCTCATTTGCGCTTGACGTATTTTCGGAGTTCCGCTGAAGTTCCCAGAGCCTGATGTTCTTAACGAAGGCATAATGGGCCGAAAGCACAGACAAGCTGAAGCCCTCCATGCCGTCCAGAAATCCCAGTTTGATGAAATACATTTTGGCAAATACAATCAGAGGTTTCAAAATAACACCGGAGGGCTTGAAACGACATCCAGATTTATGCATCTGTTCGGCCGCTAACCTGGTATATTTATTGAATTTCATGAAATAATGGGCCAGATCGGGATCTGTATAATGAAGCAACGCTTCTTTGAGTTTGACCACTTTGCCATCAACCACTAACGTCTCATGTACTTGCTTGTCGTCAAACTTTGCTTTTTCTTTTTTAAACAACCGGGTGACATAACCAGGGTACCAGCCGCAATGTTTTATCCATCTCCCTAGAAAATATGCTTTTCGGGGAAAAGCCAAGGCTGAATAATCTGGGTTTGATTGGATCGTACTGGTTATCTCTTTGGCAAGCTCCGGGGTCATCCTTTCATCGGCGTCTATCCACAGGATGTGATCTCCCGAGGCCTGCTGCAATCCCCAGTTTTTTGTGGCGCCGAAGCCTTGCCACTCCTTGACCAACACCCTGGCCCCTTTGTTCCTGCTAATTTGCTCGGTTTCGTCGGTGCTGGAGGAATCAACCACCACGATCGTCTCGCCGGCAAACCCCTGCAGACTGTCCAGACAGGGACCAATATTATTTTTTTCATCCTTGGCAATTATCAATGCTGAGATCATCTATGCTCTGCCTTG
>JAURWH010000085.1 GCA_030655055.1 bacterium | reverse complement strand
AACAAAAAGATCAAAACAGACAGTCTGAAGATAGACAGCTTAAGGATCCTCAACACCAAGGTCCAGGAATTGAAAAGGACCAAGGATGAGGTTGAGGCCAAGTTGAACGAGGTCAACCTGATAAATCAGGGACGTTTTTACGAGGCCCGGCTGCTGGAGGTTGTCAACCGCTGTCTGCCTGAATATCTCTGGCTGACCCTCCTTTCCGAGGACGAAGGAAAGGTTCTCATAGAGGGTTCCACTTTCTCCAACCTGATAGTGGTGGAACTGATGGATAATCTTAAATCTTCCCGCTGCTTAAGCGGCATTGAACTGGCCCAGACCTCCAAGATGGACATAGAGGGCCGGGAGATGGTTAAGTTCAGTTTAACCGGAAATTATAACCCTGAAGTTGCCAAGCCATCACCCTCATATGCAATGCCCCAGGACCCCAAACAGCCAGCCAAGCTGACTTTGAACTGGAGCCGGGTCAGCCAAGCCACCAATTACAACATCCACGTGTCGGCCAGCGATTCCTTTAGCAATCTTATAGCCAACCAGCAATTGGGGGATACCACCAGTTTCATCGTCAATTCCGGGCTGGAAGAGGGGAAAAAATATTTCTGGCGGGTGCAGGCTTATAACAGCTACATTTCAGCCGGATCAGACTGGTCCAACCCGATGCCGCTTTTTATTGGCGGAGGAAAGGGGAATAAATGAACATAGACATCAAAGACATAAAAACCCAGATCACCCTGGGATTGGTGGTCTTAAGTCTGGCTATAGCCGCCCTGTTCTACTTTTTAACCTTCAAGCCCTCCGGGGAGCGCCTGGTGCAGCGCAAGGTAAAACTGGACTCGCTGGAGGCTGGGATCCGGCTGTTGGACGCTGCGGTCAGCGAGTCCACCAAGTTCAACATGGAATTGAAGAACATGAGCAAAAAGCTCCGCCAGGCCGAGAAGCTTTTGCCGGACGAAAAGGACATTCCCAGCCTGCTGCGCCAGATCACCCAGGCCGGCATCAAAACCGGGGTGCGTTTCACCGCCTTCAAGCCCGGAGCCCTTACTGCCTCGCCGAATGCCAAACTGTCTTCGGTATTATCGGTGGATGTCAGCGTCACCGGTTCTTACAGTCAGTTGGGTGATTTTATGGCCAATCTGGGAGTTTTAAACCGGATAATCGTTCCCGCCAAGCTCAAGGTATTGCCCCTTAACGACAAAAATGACAAAAACAAAACAGTAAAAGCAGATTTTGTGGTAAAAGCTTTTGTATTTAATAAAGCAGGAGGCGTAAAATCAGATGCTAAAGATACAGGCAAAACAAAGCGGTCAAGCCGGTCTTAATTTATTGGGGTTGTCGATAGCCCTGGCCCTGGCCTGCGGCTGCCAACCCGGTAATAAGACCCCCAGCCAGGCAACCCCGGCTCCGGTTCAAAGGACCCAGGCGGTTCCTGTCAGTTTGCCGCCGGCCGGAGACACCCTTTTAAAGAGCGAAACCTATGAATACTCGTTGAAAGGAAGCCGAGACCCGTTCAAATCGGTGATCCAAAAGCGGGGCGAAGGCAGCGGCGAGAACAGCATTGGCACGCTGGACATTTCCAACATTTCCCTGACCGGCATCATCGAAGGGACCAACGGGCGTTTGGCCCTGGTCCACGATAACCAGGGCGTGGGATATGTCGTTAAGGAGGGCGACCAGTTGATAGGCGGCCGGGTGGTGGCCATCAAAGACACCAGCATAGTGTTCCGGCAGGAGGTGGACAAGGGGAAATCCATAGATTTTTCCCTTCCGCTGACGCGGGAGAGCCAGGATTTGCGAATCAACCAATAAATGATATATAAAGTCTATAAAAAAGGCGAAGCAAATGAGTAACTCCAAAATCGGAATCAGGCTGGCTCTGGTTGCCGGGGCCGTGATGGCCTTAAGCCAAATGGTTTGGGCCGTCAAGATCAACGACATCGTCGTCAGGAAATTCGAAGGCGTTACCGAGGTGGTCATCAGCTGTGATGACGTGCCCGATGCCAAGGATTTTACCCTGACCAAGCCGGACCGCCTGGTGCTGGACATCAAGGGAGCCACCATCGGTTTCGGCAATAAGACCCTGAACCTGAACAGGGGAGGCATCAATACCATCAGCACCAGCCATTTCGACCGGGAGGGCGGGATCGCCAGGGTGGTGATAGAGATGTCCTCATCGCCTTCTTACATTCTGATGACCGAGGAAAGCGATATCGTCATCAAGCTTACCACCAAGGAAACGGCCCAGTTTGCCGAATGGAAGGCCACTACTGCCGAAATGCAGGTGGCTTCAGCACCGGCAACAGGTGTTACCCAGAATGCTCCCGGCGTTGCTCCGGTAATGGAAGAGACACCAGCTCCGATGGTTCCTGCAGTACCGGTCACTCCGGCGCCTGCTGCTCCGGCTGCCCCGGCCCCGGTGGTGGAACAACCGGCCGCCCCGGCGGTCCCGGTCACCCCAACTCCGGCGGCTCCGGCAGCTCCGGTCCCGGTGGTAGAACAGCCGGTCAGACCTTATACTCCGCCACCGGTGGTGGAGGAAACTCCTGCCACACCGACGGCCCCGGCGGCTCCTCCGCAGTATCAGGCCCTGCCTGTTACTCCCATGCAGCCGGCCCAGCCGGTCTATGTGGCTGCCAAGACGCCCACCTATCCTGCCAGAAGCAAAAGGGGCCTGGCCGGCAAGAAAGTTTCTTTGAACCTGGAGAATTCCGATATCGTGGCAGTTCTCAGGGGAATGGCCCAGCTGGCCAACTGCAACCTGATCATCGGCGGCGACGTCAAGGGCAACATCAGCATGCGTTTAAAGGATGTCCCTTGGATAATGGCCTTCAACGAAATGGTTAAATCGGCCGCCATGATCGCCGACTGGGGCGAAGATTCCACCATCATCCGGGTGGGAACCCCGGCCAAAATGCAGGAAGAAGTGCGCGGCCGCAGCCTGGGGGTGGAACTAAAGACCGTGGTTTATGCCATCCAGTATGCCGTGGCCAGCGAACTGTCCGGATCCATCCAAAAGATATTAAGCGACCGGGGCGGAATCCAGGTTGATAAGAGGACCAATGCCCTGGTGATAACCGACGTGGCCGACAAACAGGCTGAAGCCAGAAACCTCATAGTTCAGCTTGACACCCCGACCCAGCAGGTGGAGATCATCGCCCGGATCATAGACGTGGATATGGACGCCACCAAGGATCTGGGGATCAACTGGTCCTTGGCCAATGTGGGAAGCTATGCCGCTAATTTAGAAACAAAAAATTTGGGAGTGGAAAGTCCGGGCATTCAGGTGCCTCAATTGCTGCCCACCGGAGACCGTCCCGGGGTCAATGTCGGAACCATCCGCTCCTTTGCCCAGTTGAATGCCACCATTTCGGCTTTGGAGTCCAGCCGCAAGGCCAATACCATATCCAATCCCAGGATCTCGGCCACCAACAACAAGGAAGCCAAAATAGTCGGCGGCAAGAAGATCCCGATCTCGCTAAGGGATGAAAGCGGCAATACCGTAACCCAGATGTACACTATCGGCATGGTGCTGACGGTCACCCCGCACATCAATTCGGCCCAAAACATCACCATGGATGTCAAGACCGAGATCTCCGATCTGGACGCCACCGCCACCATTCTGGGCGGAGTGGTCATCCTGACCAACGAGGCCACCACCCAGATAATGATCAACGACGGCGAGACTGCGGTCATCGGCGGCCTGCTGCAGACCAAGGGCGGCAAATCGGTCAAGGGAGTGCCGATCCTGATGAACATCCCGGTGATCGGAGCGCTGTTCCGTTCCAGCAGCACCACCACGGCCAAACGCGAGATATTGATATTCCTGACCCCCAATATCATCAAATAACAGCAGCGCTGTAAAACGAAAAAAGAATCGTCCCGTGCTTGGCCGGGACGATTCTTTTATGGTATAATGGAAACTAACTTAAGGGAAACTGGTTAAACTTTCTTGACGGCCTTGGCCAGACGTGATTTCATCCGGGCTGCGGTATTCTTGTGGAGCACCCCTTTTTTGGCGGCCTTGTCTATCTGGGAATAGGCATTTGGCAACTGTTCGCCGGTCTTCACCGCAGTGGCCTTTTTAACGGTGCCGCGCAGCTTGCTTTTTACCGCCATTCTTGCGGTTCTTCGCTTGATGGCCTGACGGGCCCGTTTTACCGCAGAATTTATTTTTTTCTTGGTATTCCTTTTTTTAGTCTCTGCCAACTTGATTCCCTCCAAATAAATTTTGTTGATTATTGATTAGTCGTTAGTTTTCTCTTTACAAAGCATATAAAAATATCATATCATACCATTAAAGTCAAGCTATATTTTAGCGATAGCTATCCGGAATTGACCACATAAAGCACATAAATCACAAAAAGCAAGTTCATATAGGCAGATTCGCCTATGGAATGAGCGGCTGAATATCTAAATTTATCCAATAATAAACCCGACACCGTTTGATAAGGAATTGCTTATGGACCGCACCGAAGCCAAGAGGATAATCGAAGCCCTGTTGTTTGCCACCGACATCCCGCTGCCCGTCTCCAAGATCAAGTCCACCCTGGGCGAGATAGACATCAAGATATTGCGGCAGCTGCTGCACGAGCTTAAGGACGAATACGAACGTGACGGCCACAGCTTTTCCCTGGTGGAGCTGGCCGGGGGATTCCAGATATACACCAGGCCGGAATATTCCAAGTGGGTGGGCGAGCTGTTCCGGGGCCGGCGGGTGTCCCGGCTTACCGCCGCTTCCCTGGAGACATTGGGCATTGTGGCCTACAAGCAGCCCATCATCAAGGCCGACATGGAGAGCATCCGCGGGGTGAACGTGGACGGGGTGACGGCCACCCTGCTGGAGCGCAACCTGATCACCGCCGTGGGCCACGACAACCGGCCCGGCAAGCCGGTGCTGTTCGGCACCACTCCGGAGTTTTTGCGCTATTTCGGGCTGAGCTCGCTGTCGGACCTGCCCCGGATAGAGGAACTGGAGGAGTACCTTAAATCCAAGCAGGCGGAAAAGGAAAAAATGGACGCCGAGATCGATGCCGAGCTGGGATTGAAGAGGCTTTCCGGTTACGGAACCCAGGAGGAGGTCCCCTTTGAATCTCCAGTCGTCATTAGCGAAGAAGGCCCCGGCGGATCCCATCCGGAAGCCGTTAATGAAGAAAGCCCGGCTCAGGAACCTGAGGCCGGGCCGGCTGAAGACGGGGAAGAAAAATAAAAAGTTATAAAGGAACCAAATTCTTTTATCAGGAACCCAGCCTGTCCGCCAAAGTGAAACGCAGATGGGGAATGCAGGAATTGTTTCCTGGTTTCCTGGATTCCTTATAGATTCCCAGAGCTATTTCTTGCCGGGGGATACTTTTACCTTGTATATCTTGCTGGCCGTGCCCTCGGTGACCGTAAAGTCCAGGCCCTGAAGCCTGAAGCTTTCGCCGGGCAGGGGGATGCACTGCAGTTCTTCGAACAGGAACCCGGCCAGGCTGTGGGCCTTGGAGTTGGTTTTGATCTTGAACTGGCAGGCAAACTTTTCCAAAGGCATCCGGGCATCGGCCAGAAAAGAGCGGGTATCCAGTTGCTTTAAGTACTGATATTCCCGGTCCAGTTCGTCCTGCATCTGGCCCACGATCTCTTCCACCAGGTCCTCGCTGGTGATCAGGCCGGAAGGGGCGCCGTATTCATTGATGGCCAGGGCGATGGATATCCTTTTTTTGCGGAACTCGGACAGGGCCTGGGAGACCTTGATGGTCTGGGGCAGGAACACCGGCAGCCGGATGAACTCCACCGCCCGCAAGCTGCCGGACCTTTTGCGCCAAAGCCTTAAAACTTCCTTGACGTGGATGATCCCGATGATGTTGTCCGGGGTCTTTTCATAGACCGGAAACCGGGAGTGTCCCGACTTCAGGCAAAGCTCTATTATCTGGTCCACCTTGGCCGAGGCTTCTATGGACGAGACCTGGGGCAGGGGGATCATCACCTCCCAGAGCGGGGTCTGGGACAGCGACAACACCCGCTTCATCATATGCCCCTCCTCCCGGGTAAGCGCGTTCCGGGCCACGGCCCGGTCCAAAAATTGCTGCAGCTCCAGGGAGGCCGGCTTATCGGGATCTTTTAGCTTTAGCTTTGCCAGCAGTTCTTTTATCGGAAGCATCAGGTTTGTCCAATGAGTTGGCGATGGTTAGGTTTTTGGGGGAGACCATTCCTCCGGAGACGATCAGTTTCAGGGCTTCCTCCACCGACATCTTCACCCGCAACAGCCGCCGGGGCGGCACCAGCATTATCCGGCCGCCGGTGGGATTGGGGGTGTTGGGCAGGTAGACTGTATGGACCTCTGTGCCGTTCTCCATTTCCCATGTTTTGTCCGAAGTAAGGAATCCCAGGGCGTAAGTGCCGGGGCGGGGATACTCCACCGCCACCACCTGGCGGAAGGCGAAGCGGTTGCTGAAGAAGTTATCGGTGAACTGCTTGGTGGTGCCGTAGACCAGCCGGGCCAGGGGCACCCGGGAGATGAAGTTGTCCCAGACGTTCAACAGCCGCCGGCCGATCAGGTGCGAGGCCAGGAAGCCCACCGTATAAATGACCAGCACCAGCAGCACAAAACCCACCAGCAGCCTGACCGTCCGGGGGATGTCCTGAAGGTAGGGGACATAGACCAGCAGCTGGCCGAATATCTGCCCGCTCCAGGTGAACAGGAACCAAAGCAGGTAGGCGGTCAGCAGTATCGGCAGCATCACCACCAGGCCGGTCAAAAAATATTTCCTAACCGGTCTTTTAACTATAGTATCTTCATTGGTAAACGACATACCGTTAAAATTATCACAAATTGCCTGCCGCGTCAAGATTATTTATTTTCAAAACCGATGAAACTTTATCTCAGGCTTATCTTTCACTTAAAGCCCTACTGGAAGCAGTTCGGGCTGGCGGTGTTTTGCATGTGGCTGCTGGCCCTGTTCTCCGGCGCTTCGCTGGGGATGATCGCCCCGTTCATCAAAGTATTGTTCAGCCCGGCCCAGGAGCAGCTGGCCGCGACCGCTCCCGCCGTCCGGTCGCTGGATGTCAACCAGGTAAAAGACCTGGCCTTTTGGTGGCTGTTGAAGGACGGCCGGCTGGCCGGTCTGATCAAGCTCTGCTGGGTGATCCTGGGCGTATTTTTCCTGAAGAATGTTTTCATGTACCTGCAAAGGATATTAACCGTCTACATCGAACAGAAGGTGACGGCCGACCTGCGGGAGGAGATGTACGCCCATCTGCACAAGCTATCCCTGTCTTACTTTCACCAGAACAAGGTCGGCAATACGGTGTCCCGACTGACCAACGACGTGGGGCTGGTGCGGGGAGCCATCACCGATGGTACCGTCTCCATCATTCGCCAGAGCAGCCTGATCCTGGTCTACCTGGGGCTGGCAATCATCGCCGCGCCCCGGCTGGCCTTGACCGCTTTGCTGGTGCTGCCTTTAAGCATCGGGGTCATCTCCGTCATCGGCCGCCGCTTAAGGCGGCGGGGCAGGCGGCTGCAGGAGAAGCTGGGGGATGTGACCGCGGTCCTTACCGAGACCATCTCCGGCATCCGGGTGGTAAAGACCTTTGCCATGGAGGAGCACGAGAAGACCAAATTCTCCCGCTACAACCGGGATTATTTCAAGGCGGTGTTCCGGTTCGAGACCCTGGCCGGACTGACCCCGCCCCTGACCGAGTTCCTGGGGGCCGTCGCCGGGGTGGTGATAATCTGGCTGGCCCGGGACCAGGTGGCCGGGACGGGGGCCATCAGCCCGGAAAGGTTCTTCGTCTTCCTGGCCGGGGCCTTTTCCATGCTCCAGCCTTTGAACGGGCTTTCCAACGTCACCCCGGTGGTGCAGCAGGGGCTGGCCGCGGCCGAGCGCATCTTTGGCCTGATAGACCTGGAGCCGGAGGTGAAGGACCTGCCCAACGCCGCGGTCATTGACGAGTTCAGGGGATCTTTGAACTTCCGGGATGTTTCCTTCAGCTATAAAAGCCGGGGACAGGGCGGGGCCGGGCCAAACGACGAGGACTTGGTGCTGCGGGACATCAACCTGGATGTCAAAAGGGGAGAGATGCTGGCCCTGGTCGGCCCCTCCGGGGCCGGAAAGTCCACTTTGGCCGACCTGATACCCAGGTTCTACGACTGCACCAAGGGCAGGATAGAGATAGACGGCAGGGACATCCGGGAACTGGATTCCAAATCGCTTAGGAGGCTGCTGGGAGTCGTCGGGCAGGAAACCATCCTCTTCCACGATACAGTGTTCAATAACATCGCCTACGGGCGTCCAGGGGCCTCCCAGGCCCAGGTGGAGGAGGCCGCCAGGGCCGCCAACGCCCACCAGTTCATTGCCGAGATGCCGGACGGCTACCAGACAGTGATCGGCGAGCGGGGGTTGAAGATCTCGGGCGGCCAGCGCCAGAGGATGTCCATTGCCCGGGCAATCCTGAAGAATCCGGCCATCCTGATCCTGGACGAGGCCACCTCGGCCTTAGACACCGAGTCCGAACAGCTGGTCCAGCAGGCCATCAACAACCTGATGAACAACCGCACCGCCATAGTCATCGCCCACCGGCTGTCCACCATTCAGCGGGCTGACAGGATCATAGTGCTTGAGGATGGGAGGATAACCGAGACCGGGAAGCATTCTGAACTTTTGGCCAAGGGCGGGACCTATGCCAGGCTGTATAATTTGCAGTTTGCCAAGAATAAGGCGTAAAAACGGGGCTGGGGAAGCTATAATGGTAACGAGGGGAACGGTAGGGTATAGGGGATAGAGGTTAGGGTCTAGGGGTCAGGGGTTAGGGAACTGGGGAGAAGTGGTAGGGA
>JAURWH010000084.1 GCA_030655055.1 bacterium | reverse complement strand
GGTGAACAGCGGAAAATCCGGCGGGAGTTCCTGCAGTTCGGCCTCCGGGAACACCCGCTTCAGCTCCCGGCGGAAGGAAACGTCCATCCCGTAGTCGTCGTCGGCGTAAAGAAAGCCGCCCGAGGTCAAAAACAGCCTCAGCCGCTCCACTTCGCGGGCCGTGAACTTTATCTCGCCGTGCCCGGTGATGAACAGGAAGGGGTGCAGGAACAGGTCGTCATCGGAGGCCGAAAGCGAGACCTTTTCTGTCCTGACACTGACGCCGGTGCGGGCCGAGAACTCCTTCAGCAGATTGGTCTCCTCCTCGGGATCGTTGTACCAGTCGCCGCCCCCGCCGTATTTCAGGCGGGCAATGTCGATAGGCCCGGCAAAGAGACAGCCATCCAAAAGCACGATGAAAAGGGATATGAAAATGGTGATACGCATAGATAAGTATTTTACAACGAGGGGTGCTTAAAAGCAAGTTTTAATAGCTGGTATTATTGAATAAAAGCCCCCGCCAATGGCCGGGGGCTTTTATATTTATATTGATCGGATGGTTTTACTTTAACCAGATCATTTTTTTTATTTTGGAATACTTCCCCCCGCCGGCTTCCATCCTGTAAATATAGGTGCCGCTGGACACGGTGTTTGATTGCTGTCCGGTGCCATCCCAGGATCTTTGGTAATACCCGGCTGGCTGGGTTTCGTCAACCAAAGTCCTTACCAATTGGCCTAAAGCATTGTATATTTTTATGGTAACCTGCGCCTGTTCCGGCAGCTGATAGTCTATTGCCGCCCGGTAACTGGCCGGATTGGGATAGCAGCCGTTCAAGGCAAAGCTGGTTGGGTTTTTACCGGCTATCGAGATGCTGACCGGGCCATAATGGATTGTCTGACCGGTGGAAGATGTCTGGGTGAGAAGATATTCGTAGTCCCCGCCGGTCAGCGGACTGTTGTCAGTATGGTCATATTGCCGGGGCGTGGCGCTGTTGGTTTGCCCGCCCGTAGAATATATCTGCTGATAAATACCCCCCGCCGGTCTTCTTTCCACCGACCATTGGTAGCAATCACTTTCCGACTCGGTACGCCAGGAGATGACAACTCCGTTTTCGGCTGAAACCGCAGTGAAAGAGGTCAGTTGAACCGCCAGGGGAATGGCCGTATAATGGACGATCCCCCAGTTGTTGTCGTCATAATAATCATATATCCGGCTGTCTATCAGCGCCAGGTCGGTAGTGCCCCAATAGTTGCTGTAGGCCATCACGCTTTCCGCCCCCGCATTGTAGCACTCGTATGTGCCATTGCCGTAAAGCTGGCAGGAGTTGGCCGGCGACCCGCCGATCTTAAGCAATCCGTAATAACTTTCGTTGTAAATGCCGCAGCTTCTGTTGTTGATGATCTTGCTTTTAACGATCTCCAAATCAGTGTTATTGATCCACATCCCGTAGTTTCCGTTCTGCTGGATGACCGAGCCGCTGACCAAGGTCTGGGTATTGATACAAGTAAGGCCGTTTATGGCCTTCTCGATCACGCAATACGACAGGCTACTCGGCCCGTAATAGTCGCTGCCATCACCGAGTATTATGCCGCCCCATCCGCTGTCCGCTCCGCTGCTGCTGGTAAACACTATGCTGTCACTCTCTGTCCCCTCTGCTATAAGACGGCAGGAGCCGCTATTGCCAAGGATCAGACCAGTTTCGCTATTAAACTTAACCGTCACCCCGGGTTCGATTGTCAGGGTGGCGCTGTTCATCACGGTTATTGGATTAACGACAATGTATGGACTGCCGATCTTGTCCCAAACAGTATCGGTAAAAATATTGTCTGTAATTACCGTTTCTGCCCAAGCAGTCAAGCAAAAAAGCGAGGACAGCACAAGGTTGACAAAAACGATACCGCCTGTTTTTTTGATACCCATACCGGTACACTCCTTTTTGTTCCATTTTATTATACCAAACAAAAAGCTTAAAATACAGATAAAAATAAACCCCGTGTATAAATATTATACACGGGGTTTAAAGCCAAAACTTTGTTGTGTCTTTTTTACTTTTTATCCTCATTCTTCAGGGCATGGACCCTGGTCTTCATAATATCGTCAATGATCCCGTATTCCTTGGCCTCGTCGGATGACATCCAGAAGTTCCGGTCGGTGTCCTTGGCTATTCTCTCCACCGACTTTCCGGTGTGATGGGCCAGGATGCCGTTGAGCTTCTCCCGGATCAAAAGGATCTCCCTGGCGTGGATGTCGATGTCGGTGGCCTGTCCCTGGACCCCGCCCAGCGGCTGGTGGATCATGATCCGGGAATTGGGCAGGGCAAAGCGCTTGCCCTTGGCCCCGGCGGCCAGAAGCAGGGCCCCCATGCTGGCGGCCATCCCCATGCAGATGGTGACCACGTCGGACTTGATGTACTGGATGGTGTCGTAGATGGCCATGCCCGAAGTGACCGAGCCCCCGGGGGAATTGATGTAGAACTGGATGTCCTTTTCCGGGTCCTCGGCCTCCAGGAACAGCAGCTGGGCGATGATCAGGTTGGCCACCACGTCGTCGATGGGCGAGCCGATGAAAATGATCCGGTCCTTTAGCAGCCGGGAATAGATGTCGTAGGCCCGCTCGCCGCGGCCGCTCTGCTCGATCACAAATGGGACTAAGCTCATTGTTTTTCCTCTTTTAAATTCCCGTTTTCACGGGTATGAGGTTATTGGAAATTTTCGTGTCTTTAGTGGGTGGGTGTCCTACTTGGGCCCTTCGATGAACTCTTCCTTGACCGCGGCCGCTTCGGCCACCAGTTTGCCGGCCTTGGTCACTGCTATCCTGTCCTTCAGGTCGTCCAGCCGGTCCTGGCTGGAACTGAAGGTGGCCTTGATCTCCCCGGTTGTTTTGCGGTAATAGCGGGCCAGGTCGGCAAAGGCTTCTTCCAGCTCGGCCTCTGATGCCTCTATCTTCTCCTGCCGGGCCACCTCGGCCAGCAGCAGCTCCTCTTTTATCTTCCACTCGGCTATGGGCTGGTACTGCTCCTTCAGCTTGGCGTCATCGGGGCCATCCTGGCATTCCTGGCCGTCCTGGTGCTTGTGCTGGTGGTGGTGGCGCTCCTTGGCGTCGGCCACCATCTTTTCCAGCTCTCCGGTCACCAGCGACTGGGGCAGTTCCATCGGGTTGTCCTCTATCATCTTCTGCAGCACCTGCACCCGGACCCCCTCGGCGGCCTCGGAGTTGGAGCGGGACTCCAGCCCGTTCTTGATCTTTTCCTTCAGTTCGGTTATGGTCTGGTACTCGCTGACCTTTTTGGCAAATTCGTCATCCAGGGCCGGCAGGTGCTTCTCCCGCACTTCCTTGACCGTGACCTTGAACACAGCTTCCTTGCCGGCCAGCCCGCCGCCCTGGTAATCGTCGGGGTATTTGACGGTGATATCCTTGATGACCCCGGCTTTGGTCCCGACCAGGTTCTTATTGAACTCCGGCAGCACCTGGGGCGTGCCCAGGTCCACCGGGTAATTCTCGCCCTTGGATTTTTCGGGGTTGTCCAGGCCGGAAACCGGAACGAAATCTATGATCAGCCGGTCGCCGTCCTTGGCCGGGTTCCCGGTCTGCTTGTATTCGGCATAGAGCCCCAGCAGGTATTCTATCTCCCGGTCCACGTCCAGGCCGGATATCTTGCGCAGGCGCTTGGTGGCCGGCAGGCCCTTGTACTGCTTGATGGCCACCGGGGGCAGCACTTCAAAAGTGGCCTTGAACTTGATGCTCCGGTCGGAAGTGAAGTCCAGGTCCGAGATCTCGGCCCGGTTGATGGGCACGATCTTGTGGTCCACCAGGGCCTTTTCGTAGGATTCCGGCACCAGCCGTTCGATGGCCTCGGCCTCGATCCCCTTGCCGAAACGGGCCTCCAGCACGGTGCGCGGGACCTTGCCCGGGCGGAACCCGGGGATCTTGGCATTGCGGCTGTAATCCAGATAAAGCTCTTCGATGGCGGCCTTGACCTGCTCGCCCGGCACCTCGATCTCAAAAACGCGCTGCCAAACCTTTGGTTCCTTTAACTCGACCTTCAAAATGTCTCCTTTATGATTATTCTGTGTCATCCTGAGCCCGGCTCCATCATTGGCTGGACGAAGGATCTCTTTGAAATTGGCCGGATTCTTCGAGGGCCGAAGCCGGAAAGTATTTCTCAGAATGACATTATAGTTACGCAGATTGGTGCGAAGGGGGGGATTTGAACCCCCATGCCTTTTACGGCACCAGATCCTAAGTCTGGCGCGTCTGCCAGTTCCGCCACCCTCGCAAACCTTGAAAAAACCTGGGGATACAGAAAGTAATTATAACAAATATAACCGCCAGCGTCAAGGATGGCCGGCCAGCCGCCGGGCTTCTTTTAAAAGATATGTTTTGCGGTTGTTTTTGGGATTCTCCAGCACCATTTCAAAAAGCTGTTTCAATATCCGCCCCATTTCCGGGCCCGGAGCAAGGCCCAGTTCCTTCATCAGGTCGTTCCCGTCAATTTTCAGGTCCTTGATGGAAAAGACCGGCTTTTTGCCGAGTTCCTCTTTAACTGCCTGTTTGAAGGATTCCAGGTAACCCGTATCACCCTCCATCCCCTGGGCCAGGATGTCGGCCCGGCGCAGCTCGATCAGGTCGTCCAGGCCCTCCAGGCCGGTCTTGGAGATCAGCCGCCTTAATCCCTTGCCGGTCTCCGGCACGGCGAACATGTGTTTGGCGATAAGCCCGGTGACCCGGGAGGTGATCTGGCCGGAGTATTTCAGCCGGGCCAGGACCTCCCCGGCCGTTTTTGCCCCCAGTTTGTCGTGGCCGTAAAAATGGGCCCCGCCTTCCACCACCTCCCGGCATTGGGGCTTGGCTGCATCATGCAGCAGGGCCGCCAAACGCAGTTCCAAAGTTTTAGGCGCAAAGTCCGCGGTTTTGATGGAATGCTCAAAGACCTTGTAGCGGTGAAAGCCTCCGGGCTGGGTGACATCCACCCCCTGCTCCAGCTCGGGCAGCAGTATTTTGAGCAGGCCGCTGCGCTGCATCAGCCAGAAGCCGATGGACGGCTGATCGGACAGCAGCATCTTGTTCAGTTCCTGCTGGATCCGCTCCGGTGAAACGGTAGTGATAAGTTTGGCATTCTTCTTTATGGCATTGAAAGTCTTTTGCTCGACCGAGAATCCCAGCCGGGCGGCAAACTGGCAGGCCCGCAGCATCCGCAGGGGGTCCTCGGCAAAGGCGTTCGGCGAGACCATCCGGATCAGCTTGTTTCTGATGTCTTCAACTCCACCACAAGGGTCTGTCAGTTCCAAATTCTGCCTTCTGCCTTCTGATTTTTTAATTTGCAGCGCTATGGCATTGATCGTAAAGTCCCTCCGCCCCAGATCCTGTTCCACCGGAATCTTTGGATCATACTCCACCGCAAACTCCCGGTGACCAGACCCGGTGCTTTGCTCCCGGCGCGGCAGGGCAATGTCAAACGTTTTTAATTTGCCCTTTGCAGTTTGCAATTTAAATTTAATGACGCCGAAGGATCTCCCCACCAATTCCACCCGGCCGAACTGCTTGAGCAGCCTGGTCAGCTCTTCCATCGGGATGCCGGTGACCAGATAATCCACCTCTCCCGGCTGATATTGGGTAAAGCGCTCCTGGTCGATGCTGCCCGGGGCATCAAGGGCAAAGCGGATGCGGTCGCGCACCGCCCCGCCCACCTCGTAAAGCCGGCCGGCGGAGTTGATGGCGGTTATTATTTCCGAAGAAAGGCACATGAGGATGTTTTAGCAGAATCTGTTTTAGTTTAATGGGATTTACTCCATACTTAGCTGTAGGGCGGGAATGGCCTCACATTATCTCCTCCAGTTTCTGCCTATCCGGGTCATAATTGAAGAACCTGATGACCGAGGGGACGAATATCAGCACGAAGAAGGCCATAAAGGTCAGGATGAAGCAGCTGGTCATCAATGGCCTTAACGGGAATATCTCGCCCAGCCAGCCCCCCGCCGCAAAGGCGATGGGGGTCAGGCTGCCGGCCATGGTTCCCAGCAGGCCGAAGACCTTGCCCCGCATCTCGGCCGGCACCGTGATCTGCATCACCGCGCTGATCAGGGAATTGACCACCGCCAGGGAAACACCTATCAAAACCGCCATCACCGACATGTATATCATGCTCATGTGCACCGGGAACAGCGCCATGCAGGCTGCGCTCATCAGTGCGCCCAGATAAAAGACCATGAATCTTTTATTGGTGGGAACTTTTATGACCGAGGTCAAAAAATAACCCAAAAAGGACCCCCCGGTCAGCACTCCCATCACTATGCCGTATTTAGCCGCACCCAGTGAAGGGATCTTCTGGAACATCGGCAGCACCAGGAAAAACCCGATATTGGCGAAGAAATTCAGCACCCCGAAGATCACAAAAGAATATTTGAGTCCGCTGAATTTTTTGACGAACAGCAAACCTCCCTTCATGTCCTCAAAAAAACTTAGTTTGTGAGCCTGGTGCTTTACTGCCGGGATCTTTATGAACAGTATGGCCGCTGCGGAAATGACATAAGATATTCCGTCGAACAGAAACATCAGCGGAGCTTTCAGCGCCTGGTACAGAAATCCGCCCCCGGCGGTACCGATGATGGCGGTGCCGTTGTAGGCCAGGCTGAACACCGAATTTGCCTGGACTATCTGCTCCGGCGGCACGATATCCGGAATGGCCGAGCTGACCGCCGGGCCGAAGACCGACCCGCAGATGCTCAGAACGATGCCGGCGGCGAAGACCATCCAGATCTCCAGCATCCCGGCCCAGGCCGCCAGTCCCACCCCGGCCGAGGCCAGTCCCCGGACCACATCCATGGCGATCAGCAGCCGTCTGCGCTCTGTTCGGTCCACCCACACCCCGGCAAAGGGGGAGATCAGCACCCGGGGCAAAGTGGAGACGGCCATCAGGGTCCCCATCAGGCCGGTGGAACCGGTCTTCTCCAGCACCCAGAAACCCAGGGCGATGGCGTAAAAATTGTCGCCCAGCGAGGAGACCAGCTGGCCCTGCCAGAGAAGGAGGAAATTGCGGTTCCAAAGGGATGGCGTTTTTTCTTTCAGCATGTTGCTCCTGGTGAAATATTTTTATCGTTAGAATCTGATCGAATAACTGAACTTTGCCAGAAAATAGTGATCGAACTCATCCGTGATAAGGTTGCGGGGATGGTTATAGACCAGATACAGCATGGACCCGGGGCGAACTTCATAACCCAGCAGGATATTTGAATTGAGATCTTCCACATCCTCTAATTGAAAAGATCTTTGAGCCGGGGTCCCGTAGGTGGTGCTGGTCCTGATGAACACCCGGGCAAACAGCCTGGGGGTTATCTGGCAGGATATTCTGGTGTTGGAGATCCACTGCCATTCATTGCTTCCCTGCCTGACGGCGAAAATTGAGGGATACACCGTCAGGTTGGAAAGCGGCAAAAAGATCAGCCCCATGGTAGCCTGCCGGAAATTGTCATCGTACAGTTCTCCCGCGCCATATGACAAGGCGATCCCGGTCATGCCGCCAACGTTGGTCTCGAATTCCAGGACACCCATCTTGTTTGCGAACTCCTCCTGTCCGTACCGCTCAAAAGAACGTCCGCCGTTCAGACCAAAGCGGTATTTACCGGTGGTAACAATATTGGTCCACAGACCCACCTCGTTATTGGTCATCCGGTCACCCAACTCCTGTTTGCGGATCCATTTGCCGCCCGCATCTAGATACTGGAATGGCCCGCTCAACGGGAATTTATGGTACCCCTCAAAGTGCGATCCCCAACGATCAATGTCCACTGTTTCTATGAATCCCTGGGATACCCAAAATTCAGGTCCGGACCGGAAGAACCTTGCTTCCCAAAAGCTCAATGCCGTTTCTGATTTGAACTCCGCCACTCCGGCCCATTCATCGCCGGTAATGCCCTGATTGGCGGATCTGGCGGTCTGAACGGTCAGTTGCAGCGGACCGTAGAGAGGAAGGTTCAGGTCCAGCCCGGCTGACCGGCTGTAATTGCCCCCCTTCTGCTGATTGGTAGCCGTGATCCCGGCAAAGGCTTGTCCTAATAACGGGTGTTTGGCCCGCAGCAGGGAGAAATTCTGGTCGTTATCCTTTGTCTGGACGTCCAGGCAGAGAAGTTCGGCCCGTCCGATCTTGCCGTAAAGTTTGGCCCCGGCCTCTATCTCGTTCATCCGGCGGGTATAGAAAAGTTTGATCGGGGTATACAATATGCTGGCGCCCTCCATGAAGAACGGTCTTTTTTCGGCCAGGAAAAGCTCCTGCCCCTGCTGGTAGGAAAGATTGAACCGGAACTGGTCGGCCTCTATCTGCCCGAAATCAGGCAGGTAGGTGGCGTTAAGGTTTAGATCCGATGTAATGCCATATTTAAAATCCAAGCCGGCTCTGAATTTGAGAGAATCGGTGCCGTGCTGGTACTGGGACAAGCCAAAAGGCAGCAGTTCAAAACGTTTAACTTTCGGGTCGATGGCCAGTCCCGCCAGCTGGCCGTACTGGGAAACACGGCACCAGTTGTCGATCCTGGCCCAGCTGGAGGTTTCCCAGTGGGGCCGTTCCAGCCGGTAAAAGTTTATTCCCCAGGACATGGTATCGGCTTGGTTAAAACGCAGTTCTCCGAATGGAATGGCCATTTCCACCGCCCAACCGGCTGAATCAATTGACGCCCGGGCCTGCCAGCGACAGTCCCAGTTGGCATCCACGGTCCGGCCCTCGTCAATTATCCTGCCGTCGGTTCTGGTGCTCTGAGGATTGACGGCAAAATAGTAGGCGTTGCTCTTATCATTATAAGTATCGATGGTCACTTCCAGACAGTCATCCAGATATACCTCTCCGTCCCGCTGGTTACAGGAGGCCTGTATTCTATCCGGTTGATCCTCGTGCATATAGGCGCCGACGTACAGGTTCTGGTCGTCGTGGCAAAGGTATATCCTGGTGCGCTGGGTGACGGCGCCTCCCGGAGTGGGCAGTAAAAGATAGAACTCTCCGGACATTCCGGCGTTCTGCCAGCAGGAGTCGTCAAGCTTGCCGTCCAAAACTGGGGCCTGTTCAACCCTGACCGCCCTGAGGCTGGGGGCTTGGGCAAGGGAAACTGATGCCATAAAAAGAAACAGCATCACTATTACAGGCGTTTTGACATTCATAAAACCCACTTCCTTTTAAAGTTTGTTGTCTTTTCCCAATTATAGTATTGCCGACGGATCTCTATTTTGGCTTGCATCCTTTGATGACAAAAAATTGTTTGGCGGAAAACAAATAATATGTGCCGTTATTTAATTGCTCTATATATGCCTTTTTTCTTGCGCGGTATTTTTTAAGTAATATCATATACTTATTATAATCAGACTGGGTTCCGCCACCGGCAAAGAATGTTTTTTTATAATTATCTCTTTCCCTTTTCTTTTCACTTGGTTTTTCACTGCTGCGAACCGATTTCTTCCACCAGCTGATATCATATTTCTGCTTTGGCGTTTCATATGGGGGTATCATAAAAAACGGCTGACTGCTCACCTTTGCGTCGATACCCTTGAAGCCGGCCTCTTTCAGCCACAAAGGAACATGAGGGGCCGTATCCGAAATGCCCAGCC
>JAURWH010000083.1 GCA_030655055.1 bacterium | reverse complement strand
CCTCCCCACGCTGCGGAGTACACCGTCTCCCGCACCTACATAGACTGGATGCTGAATCTTCCCTGGACCAAGTCCACCGTGGACAACATGGATATCATAGAAGCCCGCAAGATACTGGACCAGGATCACTACGACCTGGTCAAGGTCAAGGACCGGATCGTGGAGTACCTGGCGGTGCGCAAGCTGAAGAACGACGCCAAGGGGCCCATCCTCTGCTTTGTGGGGCCGCCGGGCGTGGGCAAGACCAGCTTGGGCCGTTCCATCGCCCGGGCCCTGGGCCGCAAATTCTACCGGATGTCGCTGGGCGGGGTGCGGGACGAGGCCGAGATCCGGGGCTTCCGCCGCACCTACATCGGCTCCATGCCGGGCCGGGTGATCCAGGGGCTTAAATCCTGCGGCTCCAACAATCCGGTTTTCATGCTGGACGAGGTGGACAAGATCGGCCAGGACTTCAGGGGCGACCCGGCGGCGGCCCTGCTTGAGGTGCTTGACCCCGAGCAGAATTTTTCCTTTGCCGACCATTATCTGGACGTGCCGTTCGACCTGTCCAAGGTGATGTTTATCACCACCGCCAACATCACCGATCCCATTCCCTCGGCCCTGAAGGACCGGATGGAGGTGCTGGAGCTTTCCGGATACATCGAAGAGGAAAAACTGCAGATCGCCGTCAATTACCTGGTGCCCCGCCAGATCAAGGAGAACGGGCTTAAGCCGGAGCAGATAGAGATCCCGGAAACCACCATCAGGAAGATCATCTCCGAATACACCCGCGAGTCCGGGGTCCGCAACCTGGAGCGGGAGATCGCCTCGGTCTGCCGCAAGATAGCCAAGGACGTGGCCTCGGGCAAGGACAAGAAGCGGGTGATAACCCCGGCGGTGCTGCCGGACCTGCTGGGCCCCCAGAAGATTTTTCCCGAGCTGGCCGAGCGGGCCGGCGAAGTGGGGGTGGCCACCGGCCTGGCCTGGACCTCGGTGGGCGGGGAGATCCTGTTCATCGAATCCACCAAGATGCCGGGCAAGAAGGGCATGCAGCTGACCGGCAGCCTGGGCGAGGTGATGAAGGAATCGGCCATGGCCGCCCTGTCCTATGTCCGATCCAACGCCGCCAAATACCAGGTGGACCCCAAATTCTTTGACCGCTACGACATTCACATCCACATTCCATCGGGGGCCATTCCCAAGGACGGACCCTCGGCCGGGGTGACCCTGGCCGCTTCGCTGGTCTCGCTGTTGTCCAACCGACCGGTCAAGCACTACCTGGCCATGACCGGAGAGATAACCCTGCGGGGCAAGGTGATGCCGGTGGGGGGGATCAAGGAAAAAGTGATCGCCGCCCAGCGGGCCGGTATCAAAGAGGTTATCATCCCCAAGCAGAACCAGAAGGACCTGGAGGAGGTCCCGGATTACGTCAAGAAGAAACTCCAGTTCCATTACGCCGAAACGGTGGACCAGGTGATGAAGCTGGCCTTTGAGGACCGGCGCCAGAAGAAAGTTGGGGCTCAGCCACAAAGACACAAAGGCACAAAGGGGAATAAACGGTAATCTTTATAGGAGCGGATCAGCAGGCTGGATTTGGTCCATGCGTTAAAATTATTTATATTGGTCAGGGACAATAATCTTGGCGATCAATTGGGCCCTGTATAAATATAATCTTCGTGTCTTTGTGTCTTAGTGGTTAAAAAATACTAACAGGAAAACAAACAAGTGGGACTTTACACCGACCTGTCCATAGATCTTTCCCGGAGGTTCGGGAAACCGCCCCAGCTGCCTCTGGCCAAGCATATCAGCCGGCCCAAGCGGGTGCTGATCTTTCCGGCCCAGGCCGAAGGAGAGGTGCTGTGGTCCCTGCCGGCCATCCGGGCTTTGCGCAAACACTATGCCGACAGCCTGCTGTCGCTGATGCTGGACGAAGGCCGCCGCAGCCTGTGGCATTTTGACGACGAGGTGGACGAGATCATAGACTACCGGCCCCAGTTGTTAAAGGGCCGGGGCAGCGCCGAGTTCAAGCGGCTTAAAGGGCTGATCAAGTCCCGGCGCTTTGACCTGCTGCTTAATCTGAATTACCGGGACTGCCCGCTGACGGACTACCTATTTTACCAGACCGTCCCCGGCCTGCGCTGCGGGGCCTTCTCCAAGGACGGCTATCCCTTCAAGAACGTGATGATCCGCCAGGAGAACCTTCCGGCCGACGAGGCCCGGCGCAATTTTGCCATGCTGGGGTTCTTGGGGCTGGAGGCGGCCGGTCATCCCATAGTCTGGCCGAAGCTGGTGGACGCCGAAGGCCGGCGCGAGTTCAAGGAGCGTCTGCGGGTGGAGGGCCTGCAAAAAGGCCAGCAGCTGATCGCCCTGGATGCGGCGGCTTTCAAAAGGCAATCCCTGGAAAATTTCCTGCGTCAGGCCCAAAAGCATTCCAGCCTTAAACTGATGCTGATAAATGCCGGCCCCGAGCTCCAGTCCGCCAACCCTTCCGGCGTCCTGCTGCTGAACTCGCTGTCCACAGTGGAGCTGGCCGATGCCCTGTCCTTTGCCAAGGCCTTCATCGGCGTCAAGAACGATCTGTTCTCGCTGGCCTGTCTGCTGAAGGTGCCCTGCCTGATATCAGCGCATCAGGGCGAAAGGGGAATGCCCGAGCCCGGGGAAAGCCTGCAGATAGTGGAGTTCAAACATAAAGTTGACTTCCCCCAGAGCCATGCCCTTAAAATGCTGGAAGCGCTTTGTTAGTTAATTGTTATTCGTAATTTGTGAATCGTAAGATCTTTAGTCTTTTATTGTTTTGAGGGGAAAGTATCTAAAAATCCGTGTCCTATGAAAAATATTTTTGTAGGTTTCGTGGGCAAAGTGGTATATCTCCCCGGCGGGGTTCCTGCTAAATATTTGAAATTTATAAAAAAACATATTGACAAATTCCCTAATTCGTTGTATTATAATAATATGCCGATATACGAATTCGAGTGCCGGCAGTGTCAGCACAAATTTGACCAGTTAATGCGGGCTTCCGATCCTGATCCCAAGTGCCCGGAATGCCAAAGCGCCGAGGTGGAAAAACTTTTTTCAGCCTTCGGCTGCAAGAGCCAGAGCGGTTTTGTTTCCTCGTCTTCCAAGTCCGGATGCCACAGCTGCTCCTCGCATAACTGCGGGAGTTGTCACTGATATATCATTCCGCTTATAATATCCATACAGCGCACCAAAAGGAGGAAATTTCATGACTAAGGCCGACCTGGTGAAGATAGTCTGCGACAAAACAGGTTTTACCCAGCGCGATGCCAAGATCATTGTCGATTCGTTTTTGGATTCCATCATGCAGACGCTGTCCGAAGGCAAGAACATCGAGATCAGGGGATTTGGCCGCTTCAAGATCAAGGAGCGCAAACCCAGGCTGGCACGCAATCCCCGGCGGCCAACAGAGACGGTGCAGATACCGGCCCGGCTGACACCGGTCTTCCAGGCCTCCAACGAACTCAAAGCCATGGTAATGCAAAAATAAATTCATTTTAGAATACAGAGGAAGAAAGGTTTTTTATGCCCTGCGGTAAAAAGAAAAAAGGACACAAGATGGCCACCCACAAGCGCAAGAAGAGGCTCCGCGCCAACCGGCACAAGAAGAAGATCCGTTAGCACTTTGTCCTGGGCAGTTTCCTGTTATGGGGAACTGCCCATTTTATTTTTTGTAACTGTTCAGGTAGTGGAAAAATGACATCTTTTTTTATGCTAATTATTCTATTTCCATTGCCACGAGCTTTAGCACGTGGCAGAAGGATCGGAAAAAATCTCTTGGGGTTTCAACCCCAGATTACGAATCCATATTCTGAACTTCTCTGGGGCTAAAGCCCACCGGATTTAATATAATTGCATACCACGACCTGAAGGTCGTGGCAATACGGTTGGCAAACATATCCTTTACAATCAAGGTCTGACTAGTTATTATTATTTTTGTATTTTGAGGCCATAGTCTTGACTTTTACCGCCAGTTGGTATAAACTATCAAGTGTAAAACGAAAATAAGTCCACAAACCATAATTAACTAAAAGGAGAAACAGGCATGAAGAAACTGGCAGTGGTATTATTGCTGGTGGCGGTGATGGCCGGCATGGCCTCAGCCGAGGGCTACAAAATGGGCACCAAATACGTCGGCCCGCTGGTTGGTCTTGGCTGGCACGATCTGATGCTTGGCGGACAGTTCGAATACGGGTTCCACGAGAAGATCAGCGGCGGCGCCATCCTTGGCTGGTCCTCGCAGTCTGAGGACTACTACTGGGCTGAATATACCTATACCTATATAGCGATAGGCGCCCAGGGCAATTACCACTTCAAGCCCGGCGAAAAGTTTGATCCGTTCGTTGGCGCAGTGATGGGGTATGATATTGTTTCCATGGATGTTGAGTATGCTGCCGGCTATGGCGATTGGTATAACTACGATGTGTCCGGCAGCGCCATGTTCTTCGGCGGAGCCTTGGGATGCAACTATGATTTCAGCCCGACCATGGTAGGCACCGCCCGGCTGGGGTATCCATACTACCTGGCAGCCGGCGTTTCCTTCAAGTTCTAATCAGACATTCTTTAAAACGCCCCGTTTTGTGCGGGGCGTTTTTTGTTTCCCAATAATAAACCTTTTCACACCTTCAGCAGTCTAATACTTTGTAAGCAGATGATCGATCAGACTCAAAACGACATAAAAAACAGGCCTCAATCATATGATCTCAAAGAGGTTATAGCGTCCAACAGCCAGGCCATCTACCGCCTGTGTTACCGGCTGACCGGCAATGTTGAGGATGCCAAGGACCTTACCCAGGAGGTGTTCATCAGGGCTTACAAGGGGCTGGACGGCTTTAGGGGGCAATCCGAGGTCAAAACCTGGCTGTACCGGATAGCCATTAACCTGGGCTCCAGCTGGCGCAAGAAAGAGGTTTTCAGCTCAATATCGCTGGACGAGATCCCGGAACCTTCGGCCCCGGACGGGCAGGACAGCGACAAGGTCAGGGCGGTCAAGAAGGCGGTAAGCGAACTGCCCTACAAACAGAAAATGGTCTTCGTGATGCACCAATACGAGGGTTTCAAGCACGAGGAAATTGCCAAAATGACCGGAAGGACAGAGGGCAGCGTCAAAGCCAACTACCACCAGGCGGTGGAAAAATTGAAAATAAGCTTAAAAGATCTGATCTGAAAATATAAAATGAAAAACGAAACCAAAATAATTCACACTGAAGACACCGCCGCAAAACTGCTGCAGCTGGCCCATAGTTGGGAAGTGGAGATGCCGGAAGACAGGTTCTTCATCAACCTTCCGGTGGTGGTGGCGGAAAGTTTAAGAGCCAAGCCGGTCTCCTGGTGGCAAAGGGGCTGGATCTACTGGGGAACCCTTTCCGGGGCCATGACCGCGGTGATGCTCTTGTTTGCCTGGCAGTTGGGAACGGGGATCAGCGCCAACAACAATCTGGCCAAAGCCGCCTCGGAATGGGGCATAGACGATTACGGCTGGGAAAGGGTGGACGAGGTGCTGAGCCAGGCCGGTCAAAATGACGGGCTTTCCCCCAGCCTCCAGACCTACGGCAGCGAAGTCCTGTTGGACTACAGCACCAGCGACCAGGACGATTACCAGAGCGCCACCCAGGACCTAAATGATGAAGAGTGGAAAGACGTGCTGGAACAAATATCAGCCAAAGAAAGGACCATATAAAATGAAGAAAATAAGTATGCTGGCGGCAGTCTTGATCCTGCTGATCTCCGCCTCAGCCTGGGCCCAGCCCGGGCCGCAGGACGGAATGATGCCCCCGCCGCCCGGGATGATGAACGGCGGCGGCCCGGGAGCCTGCGAAGAACCCTGCCCGCCCTGGGATAAAGAACGCAAGATGCTGGAGGCGGTGCGGATCACCAGGATGACGGAGGCCTTGGAACTGACCGACAAACAGATCGCCGAATTTTTCCCCAAGCACAAACAGCTGGAAGACGGCCTGATGCAGATGGGGAAAACCAGGCAAAAGTACATCGGCCAGCTGGACAGCCTGCTTAGCGCCGGGGGCAAAGAGCAGGAGCTAAAGGCCAAGATTGCCCAGATCGAGAACAACGAGGCCGAAAGATGGCAGAGGATGAAGGCTTTTAAAACTTATGCCGCCGGGATATTGACGGTAAAACAGCAGGCAAAGATGATGGTGTTCATCCAGAAATTTGATGAAGAGATCAGGGACATGGTGCGTGACATCCGGCAGAAAAAGATGAGACGGTACGGGCAATGAGTAATGTAAGGGCAATTCATCCTACTACGCATACAACCGTTATGCTTCGTCGGACACGTGAATTGCCCCAACCAAGAGTAATTAACAACAGAATATAAAGGAGAAACGTGAGAACCCTTCACAAACTTACCCTGGCGCTGGCAATGGCAGCCCTGATGGCCCCGTTGGCCTGGGCTCAAAGCGGAACTCCGGCGGATTCCGGCCAGGGACAGAAGATCCGGAACCAGGAGCAGACCCAGACCAAGTCCCAGTACAAGGACGAGGACGGCAACGGCGTCTGTGACCAGTGCAAGGTCCAGAAAAAGGAGCAGGCCAAGAAACAGACCCGCACCCGGGCCAAAAAGCAGACCGGCGATTGCAGCGGGAACATGGCTCCCCAGGGCGGCGGATCGGGATGCCGGCAGGGACAGGGCAATGGTTCGGGCAGCGGCAGAAACTAGAACTATCAAAGATCAGCTAAATAATATTTACCGCGCGGGTTGATATTAAAAGTCCAAAAAACAAAAACAAAATCAAAAGGAGTAAAAGAATGAAAAAGACACTTACCCTGGCCGCCGTCCTGCTGATAGCAGCCGGCGTGGCCCTGGCCCAGTGCCCCATGGGGCAGGGCAAGGGAGACGGCCCCAAAGGCGGAGCCATGATGGAACAGGGCGGAATGAAGGATTGTGGAAATCCCGGAATGGGAATGGGACAGGGCCAATGGTGGGAGAACCCGGAGATCGCCAAGAACCTGGGTTTGACCTCCGAGCAGACGGAAAAGATCGACCAGCTGTCCTTAAAACACCGCAAGGAGATGGTGAAACTGGAAGCAGAGATGAAGATCTCCCGGATGGAATACCAGGACATCATGGAAGGCAATGCCACCGACAGCGAGATCCGCAAGAAATCCGGCGAGATGAAGTCCCTGATGAACAAGCTGCATGACGCCAAGACCGAGCATATGCTGGAATTGCGTAAGGTTTTGACCGCCGACCAGCAGAAGAAGCTGAAGGCCGAGCACCGCGGAATGCGCCGCCAGATGAAGAACAATCCTGATTGTCCAAACAAGGACTGATAAATAACAAGCAATTCGATTCCAAACAGAGCGCCGCTTTTAATTAAGCGGCGCTCCGTTGTTTAAAAAATGCCTGTCTAACTTGCTCCGGAAAAGTAGAAAGAATATGGTGGATATGGTAAAAACGCAGATTTTACCCAGTTATGTTCTTTTCTTTTTGTACCGCCAAAAAGCAAAGAACCAAAAGAAAAAGCTCGTCGCTTAAAACTCTCCGGGCGTTGCGCTTCTCGTTGATGACGGGCTTGTCTGAACTCGGGCTTTGGCCAAGCCCTCAAACAGGCCAGACAAGCTTTTTCCGCCATCAACTGCGGTGCTCACTGATCGTTTTAACGCGACAACCTGGGTCGGCACCTATTGTCTACATGTTTTCTGAGCTGGTTGGATAATCATTTTTCAAAAATCCAGTTGACACCGTAAAATTGTTATGGTAGACTATTACCCATGAGTAACAGATGGCAGAGATACGAGTTAGAGACCAAGCTGGCCGGTTTTTTGATCGTGCTGGTGCTTTTGGTCATTAACCTGTCGGGGATTTGGCTGGTATATAAAACAAAATCCCGGATGGACTCGATCCAGCTCAGCCAAATGGAATTATTGGGCGGTTTGGCCCAGGCCGAACTGTCAAGGACCAATGGTCTGCCAAAGGATTCGCTTTGGTCCTCCTGGCAGAACCTGGCCCAAAAGACCGGCCTGGTCAGCATCGGCCTGCTGGATGCCGGCGGCAGGCTGGTCTTTAAATATGACAAATACCAGCCCTGGAACCTGGAACCTGGGACATACGAAAGATCTTCAACCATTATGCCGTCGTCCGTCTCGTACAGTAAGAACGGAGTGGCCATTTCCCCCGCCTACCAAAGGCTGGGGCTTTTGTATTTTACCGCCTTTTATAAAACAGGGGAAGGCCCGAACCTCATTGCTCTGGAATATCCGGCCGGCGAAGATTTTTCCCTTTCCAAGGCGGCAAATGTCCAGGTGCTGGCCGGAGCCATAGGATTCGGGTTGATATTGATCATAGGGCTTTTCTACCTCAGGAGCATCTTTTCGCCTTTTAGGCAGATGGCCCAAAGCGCCCGCAGCAGTCTGGGCCAGGTGCCTTCCGGCCAGTCCGGCTCCGACGTGGACCTGGTGGTGAAAACCTATGATCAAATGATAGAACAGCTGAAGGCCAGGGGCCAAACCCTGCAGAAACTTTACGACAATGCCCGCGACCGGGCCGAGCAGAGCGAGCTGATAAAAAAGCAGATCGTGGACAGCATCGACAAGGCCCTGATCACGCTTGAAAGGAACGGGGAAGTAACCTCGTTCAACCGGGCGGCGGCCCAACTGGCCGGAGGGGAAGAGCCCGCCCAGATCTTACGATGGCTTAAGGAAAACAACCTCCCTGGTCTGATCGAAAGCAAAAAGCCGCAGGTGTGGGAAGCCAGACACCCTAAATACGGCCAGCGCTACCTTCAGGCCGAATTGTTTGATCTTACCGGTCCTGCCGGACAAAGCTCCGGAAGAATCATAGCGGTGACGGACATCACCGAGATCAAAAACATGGAGGAACAGGGCCGGCTTTACGACAGCGCCCTGCTGATGGCCCAGGCTTCCCAAAAACTGCTGCAAAGGATCACGCCCGAGATAGCGGCCTTAAAAGATCCGGCCTGCGCCGCCCTGGCCCAGCCCGGCCAGTGGCAAAAACATGTGGCCGAGATCGAGCGGGCGGTGGAGGACATGGGGCAGTATCTAAGCTACCAACCGGCCGGGGCGCCGGAAGCGGGGAAACATTCGATCATCCATGCCTCCCAGGCCATGACAGATATACTGGAGATGGCTAAGAAGGTGGCCAAGACCGAGAGCACGGCGCTGATCACCGGGGAATCCGGCACCGGCAAGGAGCTCATCGCCAGGGCAATCCACCGACAGAGCCCCAGGTGCACGGGACCTTTTGTATCCATAAACTGCGGGGCCCTGCCGGAGACGCTTTTGGAGTCGGAGCTTTTCGGCTACTTGCGGGGCGCCTTCACCGGGGCCTCCAAGGACAAGCCCGGGCTGTTAAAGGCGGCCGAGGGGGGCACCTTCTTTCTGGACGAGATCGGAGAGCTTCCCCTTTCGTTGCAGGTGAAACTGCTGCGGTTACTGCAGGAGCGGGAGGCCACCCCGGTGGGCGGCACCAAGCCGTTCAAGGTTGATATCCGGCTGATAGCGGCCACCAACCAGGATCCGGAACAGCTGGTGAAGGCGGGGAAGTTCAGGCAGGACCTGTTTTTCCGGCTAAATGTCTTTCCCATTGAACTGCCACCGCTGCGCCGGCGGCCCGAGGATATCATTTTATTGGCCAACCATTTTGCCGAAAAACACTGCCAAAAGACCAAAACCCCGGTCAAGCATTTCAGCAAGGCCAGCCTGGATGTCTTGACCGGCTACCAGTGGCCGGGCAATGTAAGGGAGCTGGAGAATGCAGTGGAACGGGCGGTGGTGATGGCCATGGGGAATCTGATCAAGCCCGAGCATCTGAACATTGCAGCAGCAGAAGGCAAAAGCGTTCCCAAGAACGAAAAAGGCCTGAGTCTGCTGGAAGTTTCGGCCAGGGCTGCGGCCGCCTCCGAGGCTCAAATGATCAAGGAGATGTTGAAGGAGACCGGGGGAAACAAAAGCGAAGCTTCCCGCAAGCTAAAGATCAGCTACCGGGTGATGCTGAAGAAGATCAAGGATTACCATCTGGAGTGAATTCCTGTCTTTTTACCTTAGGAAAGACAGGATTAACATGATTTATTTTTTTTCTGAGGTTAGCCTCAGATTTTACTAAAACTTATCTTGATAATGCCGAGTTCAGTCGTTTCTCGTATAATGACCAGAAACGACCAAGTATTACCGTAGGGTAATAATATATGCTGGTTTATTTGAAGACATCATTCTAATTCCATCAATGTAAACGATTGACCAGTAATGGTTTAGAAAATAACTAAAATTTTGGCATAAACATTGCATATTTAATAGCGAGGGAGATAAAAACCATGAAAGAAAAAGGGTTCACATTAATCGAGCTGATGGTGGTGGTGATCATAATGGGTGTGGTCGCGGCTTTTTCGGTGCCCAATTTTTTGAGGTCATTGCCCACCACCCGGCTTAACAATTCGGCCGATGATCTGCGCGGCAAGTTGATGCTGGCCAGGGTAAGGGCCATAGGCGAGGGAGTTCCTTACATTGCCCGGTTCACCGCCAATGGAACCAGTTATACCATTGTCAAAGATATTAATGCCAACGAAACCATAGACAACGGCGAGCCGACAGTCACCCATAGTTATGAAACCGGAATAGCCAATGATTCCATACCCAATGCCAACCCTTCGATAGTCGTTTTTTCGCCCCGGGGCGAAGCGTTGACCCCGGGCGGGATAAGATTGACGAACGGCCGCAATGAAAAGTCCCGGGTGGATGTGGTCACTTCCGGGTCGGTTATAAAGCATTAATGCAAGGAGTAAAAAATGAAATCAAATATTTTTAATAGAACCAGCTCCAACCGGGGCTTTACCATGGTGGAGCTTTTGGTGGCGGTTATGGTGCTGTCAATAGGCTTAATGGCCATGGCCGGGGTGGTTCCCATGGCCATGCGCACCATAACCACAAACCGGATATTGACCAAAGCCGTTGATTACAGCCAGCAGGAGATGGAAACCTTAAAAAGAATGGGTTTTGACAATCTGGCTTTGGTCAATGACGACCATTTTAATCCCAGCGGAAACACCCGTTACGAAAGCTGGGTAACTGTAACCAGCACCACTGGCGGGGCGATTTCCGCGACAGACAAGATCCGGATGGTAAGGGTAACCACTTCCATGAAGCCGGGGACTGACGAAGCCGATCTGGAACCCGATGATGTCATCACCATGATCAGCTATTTCACCAGATAAAGCACAATCACAACAAACCCCAAAACCGGAGGCGCCTGCCATGAATACAAAAAACCTTAAAGACCGCGGCTTTACCCTGATAGAGCTGATGATCACCATGGTCATGCTGTCTATTATAGTGGTGGCCATAGTATCGGTGGTAATGAGCAGCCAGAAAGCCAAGCGGAACACCGAGCTGATCTCCGAGGCCCAGCAGACGGCCCGGATACTGGTGGACATGATCAGCGATGACGTCCGTTCGGCGGGGTACGGGGCCAACACCGTGGCCGGACATACGCCGATAGTCTATGCCGCGCCTTACGACATCATGATCTCGGCCAACCTGGCGCCCTATCCCGATGTTCCGGGAACTCCGGGCAGCCCGGCGGCCATAAACCCTGCAAGCACGCCTTTGCCCGGTGGCTCGGGCAGCCCGTTATACGATGGCGGAGCCGGATTTGCCGACGGAGCCGAGACCATCCGGTACACTTTCGACTCCAATAACGACAAAACGGTGACCACTGCCGACCGGGGAGATGACCTGGAGGAAAGGCTGACCCGAAACGATGAATTGTATTCCGTTACCCGCCAGGTCTTTGGCTTTAACGCTACGGCCAATAGCAACGGCGGCAATCCACTGCCGGTGGGTCTGGCCCGTTCCGATTTTCCGGCTCCCGCTGCCGGAGTGATAAAGCCGCTGTTCCAGTACTGGATATCCACCGCCGGCGGGGATGTTTTGCATGGCGATACGGACAATAACGGCTCTTTGTCGGACGAGGAAATTGACAACTTGACACCGGTTCCGGCCGGAAGCTTAAGATCAATCTCCCGGGTTATCATAACGGTAACCACTGCCACCAAGAGCCCCAATTCTAAAGGGGTTTACGAACAGGTGGAGATCGCCACCACCACCACCATTACCAGGAACATAAAAATAACCGAGGGCCGGGTCATTTCCGGCAAGGTGGCCATTGACGGCAATGACAATCAAAAATATGACTCCGGAGAAACCGGTATCCCAAATATAAAGGTGGAAAACCGCACCGATGGACAGGTGGTTTACACCGATGCCAATGGTGATTACTCCTTTGCCGTGGAAGCTAAAAAGCATACCATAGAAATCACCCTGCCAACCTTAACCTGCACTTCTACCGGCAGCGGATTTAGTGTAGTGGACTCGGCAAAACTCTCATATTTGCTGGATGCCACCACCTCCAATGTCACCCGGAATTTTTCCCTGGAACCATATACCCCAGGCTATGTAAGCGGGGTGGTATTTGAAGATTTAGACGGGAACGGCATCAAGGGTAGCGGGGAACTGGGCATCCCCGGTTGCACAGTTTATCTTAAGAATTCGGTAATGACTGATTATACTGACAGCGACGGGAATTATTGCATCGCGGCGGCGCCGGGTACTGACAGCGTAAAGTGCATTGTAATAGTTCACGACCCGGAATACACTCCCACCATACCCAATCCCCCGGCTCATGCAGTTACCATTACCTCAGGGGGATCCGTTGATACCATGAATTTCGGGTTTGTTACCGCCGGGCAGTGCACGCTTAAGGGTAAAGTGTATTTGGACGATGGCAACGGGGCTTATAACGGCGAAGCCGGTATAGCTGGAGTAGAGTTGGCCGTATACTACCGGGCCACTGCGGCCACCCCCCTTACTTCCGAACAATGGCTTCCCATAGACCCCCTGCCTTTAACCGCCTCGGATGGCACCTTTGCCATTAAAGTGGCGGCCCTGCCGGACCGTTATTACAGCCTGACCGAAATTGATCCCAAGGGTTATTTTTCCACCACCACCAACCGTTATGATATCGGCTTTGTGACCACCGGCCAGGTTGTAACCGGTAAAAATTTCGGGGACATGAAACTTACGGCGGTATCCTTCTCGGCCTCCAACGTGCTTTCCATGACGGTCAACGATTTCCGGGAATATGAGGTCAACATGGCCACCGAGAAGAATGATACCGACATCGTGCTGGGCACCAAGTACGAAAGCGGACGCGGCAACATCCGGGGATGGTTCAACAAACGCTATTTGAGAGACGGCACCCAGACTGCTGACGTAACCCAGCTTTTTGAACTCGGCGATGTTTCCACCACCCGTTATCAATATGCCTACGAGCAGAAAAGTTTTCCCACCAACGTCAATATCCAGGCCATAGCCAGCGACACCATGAACCATAAGGCTTATATTACGAAGTCAGGGTCTAATTATTTGATCACGACCGCCAACGTAAAAAATTCCCGCCACCGCAAGGATCTGGTGCTGGGCCTGAGCAACACCTCCAGCATTACTTACAATGTGGCGGTATGGCCCAGCATGGACACCTGCAAATATCTGGCCAGTTCTGGTTTTAGCTATGACTCCGTGGGCGCGGCGGTGATCATGGACTCGGTGCCAGCCACCAGTCCCTATATGTACAAACTTATCGCCGGGGGCAACAGCGCCTATCCAGTTAACGCCCTGGCGGTGGCCAATTTTGGCAGTGACGGTTATGCCGACATAATTGCCGGGTTCAGCAGCGCTACCAATACCGGCGGATTCCAAATGTGGATAAACACTTTGAAGATACCATCGCTAAGCGGCAAATACGGCGAAACCCGGATATTCCCCGATTCCGGGGCCAGCCAGCGTTGGACCGGCATAGGCGAGGTTTTGGCCCTGGACGCCGCCAACATCGTGGGTACCGCCAGCACCGACCTGGTGGTGGGTACCAGGGACGGGACAGGCACCGGTTCCATAATAGTTTACACCGGGACCGGGACGCCCAGCGGGACCAGCAAGTGGTTTTTAAGCGCTAAGATCACCTTAAACCCCTTGGGCGAGGTAACGGCGTTGAAGATCATTGACATTAACAACGACGGCAAAAAGGACATCGTGGCTGCGGTAAGGACAGACGAGTATGTTGGCATGCTGCAGGTTTGGCTGCAGGAGGCTTCGGGATTGAACTTCGGAATGCTTGATGCAACCAGCCAGAGGGTCTGCTCGTATTTTGCGCCATTTGATGACGCCGAACCGGTGTGCCTGGATGCGGCTTTGATGAAATGGTACACGGCCGGCACCACTCCCCACATCGTGGTGGGCTTGCGCAGTTCGGAGTTTACCGGAAAAACCCTGATCTTTGACTGTTCCGGCGGCGTGCTGCCGGAAGTCGGTTCCGATGCTTCCGGTGGTGCTTACCTGGGTGCCGTGGCTGCGGTCAAGATCTCCGATTTCAGCATGGACGGCAGAAAAGACATTGCCGTGGCCGACAAGAACGGGGTGAACGAAGGAAGATTGATAATTTATTACGCTCAGTAAAAAAGCAAAATTCATAAAATCAGGAGGTAACTATCATGTCACAAACAAACAAACAGGAAAAAGGCATTGCCCTGGTGATGGCATTAATGCTGTTGCTGGTAATGTCGGTGATGGTGGCCGGCTTTATGCTGACCATCACCAACGAACAGAAGATGGGCGGCAACCAGGTGCGCTATGTGGAGGCCCTGAACCTGGCCGAGGCCGGGATCAGCGAAGTGTCGGCCCGTTTGAACCTGCCAACCGGCGATGCAAACGCCATAGCCGAGAATACGCCCCAAAATGCCGACTGGGAAGCCAGGATACTTAACGAGACCAACCTGCCGGCAGCGGAAGGGAATGCCCAGTATTACCCTGCTTTGCTGGCCGGAACCACCAACCAGCTGAGCTATACCGTCAGCGACATAAACAGCGCCGACGCCCAGTACGTTTTAACCGCCAGATACAAGACCAACGCCGCCGGTAATGCCATATTTTTCTACGATTACGGCACCGGGACCCAGCATTTGGTCAATGGCCCGCCTTTTAATGCTCCCAACGATAACAGTTTTCCCATCTGGGTGATCCGCTCCACCGGAATGGTGGGCAATGTCCGCCGCAGCGTGGAAGCGGAGGTGACCAGGAACAAGGTGGAGATAAACGTTACCGCCGCGGTCTCCTGCGATCAGGCGGTGTGGGCTACCGGCGCTTTCTCCGTTTGCGGGCATAATCATTTAATGTCCACACCAGTCGGAACAAGGGTCAAGCAGGGCGGCAGTAGCAATCCCTGTCATGATGACGGTTGGGAGGTTTGCGATAGGGATGCCGCCGGGTATGCGGCTGACAGTTGTATTGCGGGCGGGTGCCTGCCGGGCATTACCACCACCGGCGATGCCAATGAACCCCCTAAAGGTGGCGGTGATGAATTAGGGTTCCCGGTTGGTAACAGCAATACCGGAACATTTAAGGAGATCTGGGAGGCATTGGGCTTTGCCACCGAGGCCGATATGCGATCGGCCTATAATATCACGCAATTTAACACCAAAGCCGGAGCTTCTATAACCGACGGATGCGGGTTTTATGAATATACCGGCGATATGACCCCGGACGGAAGTAAAGCCAATGAATTAAGCATCAGTGACCTGCCGGACTCCAGCCGCGGCATTTTATGGGTAAGAGGTCCGTTTGACGGGGTAGGCGCGGGCTGTTTTAAGGGGTTATTATATGTAGATGGAGAAATGGCGGTTTCAAACAAGATCTGGGTATTAGGGGCCGTGATGATAAAAGGAGATAATGTGAACTATGATGGGGTGTCTGGTAATGCCCCCGGCGCCGGGCGCGGCATGCACATGAGGGGCAATGGTGACCTTTTGTACTCCAGCGAAATGCTGCAATACGTCATGCAGCAGATCAGCAGCAGTTCTATCGGCCTAAAACAGATATCCTGGCGGGAGATAGACATCCACAACTAAAGGGCAATAGCAAAAAAAGCCGTTCCGGAGTTTTCCGGAACGGCTTTTTTATTGACTTTTGGCTTGACTTGCCGGGTAAAATCTATTATCATTAACGTTGTAAATTTTGCTTGTGTCGGAATGTAATAAGTGCCTTTAATTAGGAGGAAATAGCATGGATACTACGCTTAAATTGGTAATGGAAATTGAAAAACTTTCCCCTATTGACCAGTTGCGCGTCATAGACAGGGTGATTCGCGATGTCATTAAGCCGGATGCGGAAATTGACAAAATTTGGGCAAAGGAAGCCGCCGAACGTTGGAGCGCTTATAAAAAGGGAGAGATTGATCCCATAGGCTATGATCAAGTGATGGCCAAGTATAAAAAGTGATGAAGGTGCTGTTTTTGCCGCTGGCCCAAGCAGAACTTGATGAAGCTTTTGAGTGGTATGAGCAACAGGCGGTTGGTTTGGGCGGTGAATTTTTGGATGAGTTTAATCAATCAATTCGACTGACTGTATCTTTTCCCCAAATGTTTGAGCAGACCGAGGGGGGATTGCGGCGTTGCCTTATTCCAAGATTCCCCTATGGTATTTTTTACGGCATAGAAGATGATAAGATTGTAATTGTTGCCGTTGCTCATCTGAGGAAAAAACCTGGTTATTGGATTGGAAGAACATAAGATGATCCAACCTCAAAAATAAATAGTGCAAAAAGCCGCTTCTGCTTGACAGAGCGGCTTTTTTATTGACTTTTGGCCGGTTTTATATTATACTTAAGGGTTGTTTTTGCAATAGGTAACTCGTTAAAAACAAGCGGGTTAAACTCAATTTACAATTTACAATTTACAATTTACGGTTTACGATTCACTATACCAAATTAAGAATTCCAAACAGTAAATAGGCAGTAGATGCAGGTATTCATCAATGAATCGGCCTTCTGGGGCCTGTTGGTCTCGGCCATAGAGGTCTATAAAAAGGAATCCTACGGCCTGCTGCTGGGCCACAAGGACGGCGACATGTTCATGGTGGTCAACGCCGTGGCCTGTCAGAAAGCCGAGCGCCATGCCACCTGGGTAAAGGCCCGGGACAAGTCCTACGCCCGGATCGTCAACTTCTTCAAAAACCTGCCCAACCTGTATGTGGTGGGCGACTTTCATTCCCACCCACTGCACAGCACCGACCTTAGCGCAGAAGACATCGACGGCATGAAACCGGGGCAGATATACATTGTGCTGGAGATCAAGGACAAGGCCAAGGACAAATACTGGAGCTACAACGAAGACGGCACCCTCTCCGGCACCACCGACAGCTGGTTCATCAAGGTCGCAGCCTATTACATAGATCCCCAAACCCTAAAACCCAAGATGGCCGATGTGCTGTGCCCGTTCGCCATAGGATTTGACATCAAGCCCAAGGAAAGAAAGCGCAATGGACAATGAGGCCCGCCCATCACACAAAGCCACGGAGATCACAAAGAGTTAATTAAAACACGGAGATTAAATAACCTTGGTGTCTTTATGTCCTAGTGTGAGAGAAAGGTTTCTACATATGAATGAAAATGAAATCGGACAGATAGTAGTTGATGCCGCAGTGGCCGTTCATAGAGAACTTGGTCCAGGATTGCTGGAAACAGTGTATGAGGTGGTGATGGCTCATGAGTTGGAGAAAAGGGGGTTGGTCGTTAGCCGTCAAGTCTGCGTGCCGATTGAATGCAGGGGAATAAAGTTCGAAGAAGGTTTCCGGGCAGACCTGATCATAGAAAATAAAGTGATAATCGAGTTAAAATCTGTAGAAACAATAAGTAAGTCGCACAAAAAACAAGTGTTAACTTACCTAAGATTAACTGGGTGCAAACTGGGATATTTGTTGAATTTCGGCGAAGCTTTAATGAAAAACGGAATATCAAGGATAATTAACGGAAGTATTAAATAGTCCTTAGTGCCTTTGTTTCTTGGTGTGAGAAATTTACCCATCACACGGAGTCACTAAGAACACGAAGGGAATGTTTTATCACACAAAGTCACGGAGAACACAAAGATTTCCTTTAAACACGGAAATTAAAAATAACCTTAGTACCTTTGTGTCTTGGTGTGAGAAATTTATCCATCACACGGAGCCGCGGAGGACACAAAGAAATAAAATCAGGCCTTGGCGGCTTTGTGTCTTAGTGTGAGAGAGGTGCTTAA
>JAURWH010000082.1 GCA_030655055.1 bacterium | reverse complement strand
TCCTGCAGCACCCGCAGCAGTTTTACCTGAATGGCGGGCGAGGTTTCGGAAACTTCGTCCAGAAAAAAAGTACCCCCTTCGGCCGCCTGAAACAGGCCGGGTTTGTCGCGGAAGGCTCCGGTAAAGGATCCTTTGACATGGCCGAAAAGCTCTGATTCCAGCAGGGTTTCCGGCAGGGCCGCGCAGTTGATGGAGACAAATGACCTTCCGTTCCGGGAACTGAGTTTATGAAGCTCCTTGGCTATCAACTCTTTTCCGGTGCCTGATTCGCCCAGGATCAAAACGGTGCTCTGGCTGGGCGCCACCTGCTGAACCAATCTCAATATATCCAGAAAATTCTTGCTCTGGCCGATGATGGCCCCCTCCCGGCCGCTTTGTTCATCCGGGCCGGGCTGGTCTTCGGGGTTTTCGATCCGGGCAAAGCGGATGAAGTCGGCCATGGTCTTTTTTATGGCCTCGGCCTTCTGTTTGATGGTTTCGGCTGCCTGGCTGTGGTCCGGGCTGTCCATCAGCATGGCCGCTTCGTGGTTTATCTGTTCAATGGCCGGCTGGATCACCTGCAGCAGGGTTTGGGCCAGCTCCCTGACATTTTCCAAGCGCTCCATTTCCTGCAGCCTGGTCTCAATCTTTTTGGCCTCGGTCAGGTCCTGAAAAATGGCAATGATCCCCTGCAGCCGGCCGTCGCCGTAGCGGATGGCATTGGTGCTGATCCCCAGGGGTATCTCCCGCCCGTCCTTTACGGTCAGGGTAACCTCGCTTCGGAATATCCTTCCGGGGTCGCCGGACAGGCTTTGCTGCAGGATCGCAGAAAGCGGCGCCAATCCTCCGGCCAGCAGTGCCGAATGATCGGCCCCCGTCATCCGGCCTGGTTCAAGTCCCAGGATCTGGGCGCCGGCCCGGTTGCAGAATTTGATCTGCCCCAGGGTGTTCAGGGTCAGCAGGCCGCTGCCCATTTTTTCCAGAATATCCCCGGTGGAAAGCCTGAGTTCCTCCCAGGCCAGGTTGGCCGCTTCCAGCAGCTTTCCCTTGGCCTGCAGACGTTCGGCCAGCAGCCCGGCAAAGGCCGCCACCAGATAAAAACATATGGCATAGATATATCCCCTAAACAAAAAATCGGCGCTGAAGGCCGATACAAAATCAATCTTATCTGCAATTACGGCCGCCTTCCGGAAGGTCTGAAACTCCAGGGCCAGTATTCCGGCATAAGCCAGACCCGAGATGGTGGCGGTAAATATCGCCCCCTTGACCAGACGGGCATTGGCGGCGGCTATGATGGCCAAAAAAAACAGCAGGGAAAAGGGATTTTCGGCCCCGCCGGTAATTCTTAGAAACAAAAATATCCAGGCCACATTCAGCATCATCTGGCCGTAATCCCATCCCCAGTGAGTGATTTTGAGGTGCCCCAGCCTGAGCAGCGAGGAAAACAGACAGAAGGACAGGCCGGCCCATACCGCCAGGCCTAAATTCAAAGGAAGCGCCCCCAGGCGGTTAAGGGCCATGGCGCTTCCAGTCATTATGGCAACCAGCAGGATCCGGCCAAAAGTTATGGCCGGATCGTTTTTAAATATTGTTTTTATCATTGGGTTCCTTGCCTTCGGTAGTTTGACTGACTTCATCCCGTTCTTGCCGGGCTGCCAGGCAAACAAACTCCGCAGATTCAGCTAAAGCGCTCGTTTCAAGACAAGCCAGGTCCGTCTCGATGACGGGTTCCTGCCTGCCCTTCGTTCCGGATATTTGGCTGTCCTTATCTACTTGTTGCCGCCCATCATGGCCGAGGTCATGGTGAAGATAGGCAGGTACATGGCCACCACCATACCTCCGATGCCCAGCCCCAGCACCACCATGATGATGGGCTCCATGGCTGCGGTCAGGCCGTCGACCGCGCCGTCCACCTCCTCGTCATAGAAATCGGCGATCTTGTTCAACATCTCGTCCAGGCCGCCGGTGGCCTCGCCCACCGCCACCATCTGGACCACCATCGGCGGGAAGATCTTCATGGTCTTCAGAGGTCCCGAGATGGTCTCGCCGCCGCCGATGGATTTGCGGGCGAACATGATGGCATCAGACACCACCCGGTTGCCGGCGGTCTTGGCGGTGATCTCCAGGGCATCCATGATGGCCACGCCGGAGGAAAGCAGGGTTCCCAGGGTGCGGGCAAACCTGGCGATGGCTGACTTCTGTTCAAGGTCTCCCAAGATCGGAATTTTCAGCTTCAGCGTATCCAAGTATAACTGGCCCTTGTCGGTTTTATACCATTTTTGGACGCCGATCACCGTCCCGGTTACAATGACAATTATGGGTATTATCCACTTCTGCAGAAATTTGGACAGGGCCACCACGAACAGGGTCGGCCCCGGCAGTTTGGCCCCCATTCCGGCGAACATCTTTTCAAAGACGGGAATGACGAATATCAGCAGTACCGAAGCCGCCCCGACGCAAACCGTTATCAGGATGATGGGCATGATCATTGCCCGTTTCACCTTGCCCACCAAAGCTTCGTTCTTTTCCAGATAAATGGCCAGGCGGTTTAAGATGTTGTCCAGGATACCCCCGGCCTCGCCGGCCGCCGCCATGTTGACGTACAGCTCATTAAAGGTGGATTTTTGGCGCTTCATGGCCTCGGCCAGGGTCGATCCGCCTTCCACGTCGGTCTTGATCTGTTCGATGACCTTCTTCATGGCTGGTTTGTCGCTCTGGGAACCCAAGATCTCCAAGCACTGCACCAGGGGAAGGCCGGCGTTGATCATAGTGGCGAACTGCCGGGTAAAGATGGAGATGTCCTTGGTGGCAACCTTGGCCTCTCCAAAACTGAGGTTTTTAAGGTCCTTGGGCTTGGTCCGCACCGATGATACGATGATGTTGCGTTTCCTTAACGCCTCTATTACCCCGGCTTCGTTCTCGGCGGTCAATTCTCCGGAAACTATCCCGGACTTTGAATCCCGGCCCTTCCATATATATATTGGCATGGGGATCTCCTTTATTGGGTTTAATTTGACTTTATTGATTTAAATAATAATAATCAGGCGGGCAAAGCCTGGCGCCGCTTGATCATCTGATCCAGTTCCTCGCTGTTGGGGGTATAGTCAAAAATGGTGTCCATGCTGACCTTCTTGTCCATGAACAGCTGGAACAGGGCCTGGTTCATGGTCTGCATCCCGTACTTGGAACCGGCCTGGATCAGGGAGTATATCTGATGGACCTTGTCATCGCGGATCATGGCCTTGATGGCCGGGGTGCAGATCATCACCTCCAGCGCCATCACCCGGCCCCCTTTGGTCAAAGGCAGCAGCTGCTGGGTCATCACCCCTTCCAGCACGAAGGCCAGCTGGGCCCTTACCTGGGGCTGCTGGTAGGCCGGGAAGGCGTCGATGATGCGGTGGATGGATTCGGCCGCCGAGTTGGTGTGCAGTGTGGCAAAGGTCAAGTGCCCGGTCTCGGCGATGCGCAGGGCCGATTCAAAGGTCACCAGGTCGCGCATTTCTCCCACCAGCACCACATCGGGATCCTGGCGCAGCACGTATTTAAGGGCGTTCTCAAAGCTCTTGGTGTCGGCCTCCAGCTGGCGCTGGTTGACTATCGATTTTTTGTGGCGGTGCATGTATTCAATGGGGTCCTCCACCGTCAGGATGTGGGCCCGGCGCTCGCTGTTGACCTTGTCGATCATGGTGGCCAGGGTGGTGGATTTGCCGGAGCCGGTGGGTCCGGTAACCAGCACCAGCCCCCTGGGCTTGGAGGCCAGCTCGGCCGCCACCGGGGGCAGCCCCAGGTCGGCGAAGGTGCGGATCTCCCAGGGAATTGTCCTTAAGGCCATGGCCACGTTGCCCCGCTGCAAAAAAACATTGCCCCGGAACCGGGACAGGCCCTGGACGCCGAAGGAAAGGTCCAGCTCCTGCTCCATCTCAAATCTTTTCTTCTGGCGGTCGTTCAGGATGCTGTAAGCCAGGGATTGGGTCATCTCCAATGTCAGCACATCGTGGCTGCTCTGCATCAGCTCTCCGTCGATCCGGAACACCGGGGGAACCCCGGCTGTGATGTGAAGATCGCTGGCCTTTTTCTGGATCATTTCCTCCAGCAGTTGCTGCAAGGTAATCATCTTTTCCCCTGTCTGTGTTTATTGATAATGCGTTTTTGCTTAACAATTTTTTCTGTCTTTTGCCTTTTGAACTCTGCTTTCTGCCCTGGTATTATCCTTCGGCGGTTTCCCGGATCATCTCCTCCACCGTGGTCATACCCTGCTTGACCTTGCCCCAGGCATCCATTCGCAGGGTCAGCATGCCTTCCTTGACCGCCGTGGCCCGGATGGTGGTCACCGGCTCCCGGCTTAATATCTGGGCCCGCAGGGTCCGGGTGATCGGCATCACCTCATAAAGACCCACCCGCCCCTTATATCCGCTGTTGTTGCAGACCGGGCAGCCTTTGCCTTTATAGAAGGTCAGGCCAGTAAGCTCATCCGGGCTGATGCCCAGGTCGGTCAGCACCTTGGGGTCATACTCATGGGGGGCCTTGCAACCTTTGCAGATCCGGCGCACCAGCCGTTGGGCCTGGATCAGCACGGTGGACGAGGCCACCAGGAAAGGGTCCACCCCCATGTCCACCAGACGGCTGATGGTGGACGGGGCGTCGTTGGTGTGCAGGGTGGAGAGAACCAGATGTCCGGTCAGGGCCGCCCGGATGGCGATGGAGGCGGTGGGACCGTCCCGGATCTCCCCCAGCATGATGATGTTGGGGGCCTGCCGGAGCATGGAACGCAGGGCCAGCCCAAAGGTGAACCCTATCCCGGCCTCGGCCTGGATCTGGTTGACGCCTTTCAGGTTGTATTCAATGGGATCCTCCACCGTCATGATATGCCGGTCCGGAGTGTTCAACTGGGACAGGGCGGAATAAAGGGTGGTGGTCTTGCCCGATCCGGTGGGCCCGGTGATCAGCACGATGCCATAGGGCGCATGAATGGACTTCATGAAATTGCGCAGGGCGTCCTCGGTGAACCCGAAATTGGCCAGGTCCAGGGTCAGGGATGAGGAGTCCAGGATGCGCATCACCACTTTTTCGCCGAACAGCACCGGCAGGGTGGAAACCCGCAGGTCGATCTTCTTGTCCAGCACTTTTATGGCGATGCGGCCGTCCTGGGGCTTGCGCCGCTCGGTCACGTCCAGCTTGGCCATGATCTTGAACCGGGACACTATCGGGGACTTCATCTTCATCGGCGGCTCCATCAGGGTCTGAAGCACGCCGTCCTGGCGCAGCCGGATCCGGAACACCTTTTCATACGGCTCTATGTGGATGTCCGAGGCCCCCCGGCGCACCGCCTCGGTCAGCACGTAATTGGCCATCTTGACCACCGGGGTGGACTGCCCGGCCTGCTGCACCGATATATCGTCCTCTTCCTCCAGCCCCTCGTCCACCATTTCCACGTTTCCAAAATCACCTTCCAGATTCTCATCGTGCTCCGGCAGTTTTTCAATGTCCTCGGACTTGGTCTGGGCCAGACTGCCCCCCTCGGCGATCACCTGCAGGTCCCGGCCGATAGGATAATGCTGCTCCAGCAGTTTTTTAACCGCACTGTAGCCGGCCACTACCGGCTTGACCTCCTGCCCGGTCAGGAATTTGATGTCCTCAATGGCAAAAAGATCGGAGGGATCTATCATGGCCAGGGTCAGCGAGCGGCCCAGCTTTTTGATGGGGATCACCATGAACTTGTTGGCGATATCGGGCCGGATCATCTTGATCACCGCCGGCTCCACCTGGAAATTTGAGAGGTCCAGCGAAGGGACATTGAACTGCCGGGAGACGAACTGCAGCATCACGTTCTCGGTCACCACTCCCAGCCGGATCAGGGTTGCCACCAGGGGCTCGGTGGTGTTACGTTGTTCGGTTGCGGCCTTATCATACTGGGCCTGGGTTATCAGGCCCATTTTCAACAGCATCTCGCCTATGTTTTGCGCCATCGTCTTTTACTGCATTGTGATTTTTATTTCTAATTAACCGGGGAGGGGTCTCAGTCGGCGGCCACGGTCTCCTTGATGACTTCATCAATGGTGGTCACCCCGTTCATCATTTTGATGACGCCGTCCATTCTCAGGGTGGGCATTCCTTCTTCTATGGCCTTGTTTTCTATTTCGGTGCTGGTGGCCCGGCGCATGATCAGTTCCCGGATGGCCGGGGTGATCGGCAGTATCTCGGCCAGACACAACCGCCCCTTGTATCCCGAGTTCCGGCACTCGGAACAGCCCCGTCCTTTGTAGAAAGTGGCCTTGGAAAAATCAATCTTATTGTGAGAAAAATCCTCCAACAACCTCTGGTCGGGTTGATAAGGTTCCTTGCAGTTTTGGCAGACCTTGCGCACCAGCCGCTGGGATTCCACCACCAGCAGCGAGGAGGAGATCATGAATGGCTCCACCCCCATGTCCACCAGACGGGTGATGGTCAGGCAGGCGCTGTTGGTATGGACGGTGGACAGCACCAAGTGCCCGGTCAGTGAAGCCCTGATGGCTATCTCGGCCGTCTCTTTGTCGCGGATCTCGCCCACCATGATGATGTTGGGGTCCTGCCGCAAAAAGGCCTTTAGTGCGGCGCCAAAGGTGGTGCCGCCATCCTCTTTCACCGCCACCTGGTTGATCCCCATCAGGCTGTATTCCACCGGCTCCTCGGCCGTCATGATGTTGACGTCGGGTTTGTTGACCTCCTGCAGGGCCCCGTAGAGGGTGGTGGTCTTGCCGCAGCCGGTGGGGCCGGTCACCAGGGCGATGCCGAACGGGGTGTGGACCGCCTTTAAAAAATGCTTCAGGGGCCCGGGTTCAAATCCCAGCAGGTTCAGATCAAAGGTGACGGTGCTCCGGTCCAGGATGCGCATGGCCACCTTTTCCCCGAAGGCCGACGGAATGATGGATACCCGGAGATCGATGGGACGGTCCATGACATTAAGCCGGAGGCGGCCGTCCTGGGGCATGCGTTTTTCCTCCACCTTCAGCTTGGATATGATCTTGATCCTGGCCACCAGAGATGCTTTCATTTTAAGGGGGGGCTGCATCACTTCGTGCAGCACTCCGTCCACCGACATCCTCACCCGCATGTCCTTTTCGTAAGGTTCCAGATGAATGTCGGTGGCGTGGCGTTTGACGCCTTCGGCGATCAGGGCATTGATCAGCTTGGCGGCCGGGGAATTCTCGATGGCCGCCGTCATCTCGGACATGGCATCGCCCCCGTCTTCCTTCTGTTCCTCCAGCACCTCCAGCTCGCCCTCTGATTCCTCCGTGGTCTGCTCCATGGACTGCATCACGTCTTCCAGCATCCCTGAGGCTCCGTAGTTCTTATCGATGGCGGTCCAGATGGCCGACTCCAGGGCCAAGGCCGGGTGAACATCGAACCCGGTGGAGAACTTTATCTCCTCCATGGCATGAAAGTCAGTGGGGTTTATCATGGCCACGGTCAAGGCCCGTCCCAAGCGGTTCAGCGGCAGCACCCCGTATTTTTGGGCCAGCTTGGCCGGGATCAGGCCCAGGATGGTCTTGTCAAAGTTGTAATCGTTCAGGTTGACGGCAGGCACGTTGAACTGCTTGGACAGGAACTGCAGGATTTCGTCCTCGGTGATGAATCCCAGCTTGGCCAGCACCGATCCCAGCTTGCTGCCGGTGGACTGCTGTTCCTTTAAGGCTTTCTCCAGTTGCTCCTGGCTGATCATCCCGGACTTCAACAGCATGTCGCCGATTTTTAACGCCATAAATATTTACCCAATTAACAATTGACAAATTAACAATTAACCAACAACCAACACCGATCAGGGGGTTACTCCATGACTGTTTTGGCTATTACCGTTTCCAGTGTGGTGATCCCCTTTTTGACCTTGGCATAGCCATCCTGGCGCAGCAGCTGCATTCCCTCCTTGACGGCGGTCTCCCGGATCTCGTCGGTAGAGGCCCGGTTCAAGATCAGCTTGCGGATGGCCGGAGTGACCACCAGTATCTCGTAGAGGCCGGTCCTGCCCTTGAATCCGGTGCGGTTGCACTCCATGCAGCCGGCCCCCTTGTAAAAGGTGACCCCTTCAAACTCGGCCGGGTCGGCCCCCAGTTTGGAGATCATCTCCGGGGTCATGCTGGGATCGGGCTGTTTGCAGTTGGGGCAAATGGTGCGCACCAGCCGCTGGGCCTCTATTACAATGACTGTGGCGGCTATCAGAAACGGCGGAATGTCCATGTCCAACAGACGGTTCAGACTGCTGGGGGCGTCGTTGGTGTGCAATGTGGTCAGCACCAATCGCCCGACCATGGCCGCGGTCATGGCGATCTCGCCGGTTTCCTTGTCCCGGGTCTCCCCCACCAGGATGATATCGGGATCCTGGCGCAGGAAGGCCTTTAGGGCCACGGCAAAAGTATATCCTATCTCGGGGTGGATGTTCACCTGGTTGATGCCCATCATGTCGAACTCCACCGGGTCCTCGGCGGTGCTGATGTTGACCTTGGGAGTATTGAGCCGGTTGATCAGGGAATACAGGGTCATGGTCTTTCCCGAACCGGTGGGACCGGTGATCAGGATCATTCCGTTGGGCTTGACGGAAGCGGCCAGAAAATTATCCAACGGTTTTCCCTCCAGCCCCAGTTTGGTCAGATCGGAGGAAAGGCCTGACTGGCGCAGGATCCGGATACATACCTTCTCGCCGTGCTTGATGGGCATGGTGGATACGCGGAAGTCCACGTTCTGATCGCCGGCCTTCACCGAAAACCGTCCGTCCTGGGGCAGGCGCCGCTCGGTCAGGTTCAGCCGGGAAAGCACCTTGATGCGGCTGACCACCGCGGCCGCGATCCGCTTGGGAGGTGACATGGCCTCCTGCATCACACCGTCGATGCGGAACCGGACCCTCAAGACCTTTTCGTAGGGCTCTATGTGGATGTCGGAGACCCCGCGTTTGACTGCGTCGAAGACCATCTGGTTGACCAACTTGACCACCGGGGCCGCTTCCATGTCGGCCTGGGTCACCACATCCTCCTGTTCCTTATCCACAAACTCCACCTGGCCGTCTTCTTCCTGCACCGCTTTCATGGCTTCGGTAAGTCCGGCCGAACCGGCGTAAAGCTTTTCCATGGCCCTGGCGATGGCGGTGTCGGCGCAAACCAGCGGTTTGATCTCCATCCCGGTCAAAAACTGGATGTTCTCTATGGTAAATGGGTCGGCCGGATTGGACATGGCCACCTGGAGCGTCCTGCCCTGGCGGGCCACCGGGACCACCTGGTACTTCTGGGCAAAGTCGGCCGGGATCAACTTCAGCACCTGGGGATCGATCTGGGTATTGGAAAGATAGATGGTGGGAACTTTGTACTGCTTGCCCAGGCACT